>JAIQFR010000057.1 GCA_020073205.1 Terriglobia bacterium | reverse complement strand
CCCGAGGGCCCACCGCGCCCTCTGGTGCGAGAGCGCGACCCCGAGAGAGGCCGCGGCCTGCTCGTAGCGTCGCATGTCGGCGCGGGTGAAGCATCCCCGGGCCGAGTTCCGCATCTCGAGCAGGCCGGTGTTCTCGGACCCGACGGTCAGGGGGATGATCGCCAGGGAGCGAAAGCCGAAGTCGGGTCCGAGGACCGGAAGCGGGGTGCCCCTCGGGGGCGCGACGGAATCGTGCACCTCCTCCACGTCGCCGGTCCAGAAGCTCCCCCGCGGGGTGAAGCATGAGAGCGCCGGGTCGAACCGGCGCTCCGCCACCATCCCGCAGAGGATCTCGACGGCGTCCGGACCGCCTGGGGCCGGCACGCCCTCCTCGGCGGGGCGTGGCTCCCGCTCGAATCGGAACGGCATCGGATCACCGCGAGACATCTGGCAGCGATACCCCTCCTCCGCGGCCTCCCGGTGGCGAAGCTCGATCCAGTCGCAGCCGGAGAACTCCAGGAGCATCTGCGCGACCTGCGCGAAGAACTGCGCCCTCGGGATGCCCCGTGTGGCCTGGACGTGCAGCCGACTCAGGAACGCGCCGACGTCGCCCGGCGATCGAGCGGCCTCGAGGCGGCGCGACCGGGCGGGACGCGTTCGAGGCACGGTTCGACTGCGGCGATTCTCCCCGGTCATGGGGGGATTATCGTGGCCCCTCTGCCCGTCGCGCAAGGACTCGGAATCAGCATCGATCCACGACATCGACCGCCATCTTTGTCCGTATTCATGGGCGAAATCGATTGACATCGCCCGGGCGACGGGGTACTTTCCCCCAACCTGACGGGGAATTAATCCCCACCCTTTCGTTCGTCACCAGGAGGAAGCGTCATGTCGGGACTCGACACCGGGAACACCGGGTTCATGCTGCTCTGCTGCAGCCTCGTCATGCTGATGACCCCCGGGCTGGCGTTCTTCTACGGCGGCCTCGTCGGACGGAAGAACGTCCTCGGCATCATGATCCAGAGCTTCGTCTCGATGGGGTGGACGACGGTCATCTGGTGGGCCTGCGGCTTCTCGCTGTGCTTCAGCGGGGACGTCGGCGGGATCATCGGGAACCTGGACTGGGCGTTCATGCGCCACATCACGCTCAACACGCCGTCGCCGAACCCCTCGATCCCGATGATCGTCTTCGCCGCCTACCAGATGATGTTCGCGATCATCACCCCGGCGCTCATCACCGGCGCGTTCACGAACCGGATCACCTTCAAGGCTTACATGCTCTTCCTGACGGCCTGGCTCCTCTTCGTCTACTTCCCCTTCGTCCACATGGTGTGGGGGGGCGGCATCCTCCAGAAGTGGGGCGTCCTCGACTTCGCCGGCGGCATCGTGGTCCACAACATCGCGGGGATCGCGGCGCTCGCGTCGGTCCTCTACGTCGGCAAGCGCCGGGTCGAGGACCGGGGTCCCCACAGCATTCCGCTGGTCGCCCTCGGCACCGCCCTCCTCTGGTTCGGGTGGTACGGGTTCAACGCGGGCAGCGAGTTCCGGGTGGACTCCGTGACCGCCGTCGCGTTCCTCAACACGGACATCGCCGCCTCGTTCGCCGCGGTCGCGTGGCTTTGCATGGACTGGATGGTCTCGAAGAAGCCGAAGTTCCTCGGCCTCCTGACCGGCGCCGTCGCGGGCCTGGCGACCGTGACTCCCGCAGCCGGCTACGTCTCGCCGTCGACGGCGGCGCTCATCGGCGTCGTCGCCGGGGTCGTCTGCTTCTACGCGGTCGCGCTGAAGAACAAGCTCCGCTGGGACGACGCGCTGGACGTCTGGGGGGTTCACGGCGTGGGAGGATTCCTCGGCATCGTGCTCCTCGGGATCTTCGCCACCACGGCCTTCAACCCGGCCGGCACGAACGGCTTGCTCGCTGGCAACACCGCGTTCTTCTTCAAGCAGCTCGCGGCGGTGGCCGTTTCGTCCGTCTGGGCGTTCGCCTTCACCCTCGGCATGCTCTGGGTCATCGACCGGATCACGGTCGTCAAGGTCGACAAGGCGCAGGAGGACCTCGGCCTCGACGAGGCGATTCACGGGGAGAAGGCCTACCTCGAGGGGGTGTAGGCCGTGCGGACGCCGCGCTTCCGGAGCCCGGCGAGGGCGGCCGCGGCCGCTCTGCTCGGATGCGCCCTCGCCGTCCTCCCCTGCGCCGCCTCGGACCCGCCGAAGCCCTGGTACGAGCAGCTCACGGTCAACGCGTTCCTCTCCGCCAGCTATTCGTACAACTTCAACCGGCCGGAATCGGGCTTGAACCGTTACCGCGTGTTCGACTTCGACGACAACACGTTCAAGTTCGACGTGGCCGAGATCGTGCTCCAGAAGCCGGTCAGGGAGCCGCTGGACGTGGGCTTCCGCGTGGACGTCGCCTTCGGCTCCTCGATCCCCCGCGTGGTGGCCGCCGCGGACGTCGGGAGCGGGAGGGAAGGGGCCCAGGACTACGACGTGCACCAGGGGTTCCTGACCTGGATCGCGCCGGTCGGCTCCGGCCTCAAGCTCGACTTCGGCAAGTTCATCACTCACCACGGGTACGAGGTGATCGAGGGGTACGACGGCTACGACGACAACGCGACCCGGTCGTTCCTCTTCGGCTACGCCATCCCCTTCACCCATACCGGCGTGCGGGCCGCCTATGCCTTCAGCGGAAAGGTGTCCGCGATGCTCATGGTGGTCAACGGCTGGGACAACGGGAAGGACAACAACGCTTCCAAGTCGGTCGGGGCGCAGGCGACGCTGACCCCGACCGCGTCCCTCACGATCTACCTCAACGGCATGACCGGCCCCGAGCGCGACGGCGACGACCGCCACGCCCGAACGATGCTCGATCTCGCCGCGACCTTCAAGGCGAGCGACCGGCTGTCGTTGGGGATCAATTTCGACCGCGGGAGCGAGGAGGACGCGCCCGTTACCGAGGGCCTCTCTAGGAACGCGTCCTGGGGCGGCGGCGCGGTCTACGCGAAAGTGGCCGTGACGCCGAAGCTCTCCCTCGCCCTGCGCGCGGAGCAGTTCGACGACTCGGACGGCTTCAGGACCGGCACGGCGCAGAGGCTTCGGGAGATCACGCTGACCCCCGAGTACCGCGCGAGCCCGCACCTCGTGCTGCGGGGGGACCTCCGCCTGGACACGTCGGACGCCGAAGTCTTCGAGAAGGACGCCCGTGCCGCCGACCGCCAGGCCACGGCGCTCTTCAACGCGATCGTCGTCTTCTGATCCGCCCGCCGGCGGGGCCATAGCGGCAGCGCAGGGGCCTCGCCGGGCCGCCCCGGCTAGTATTCTCGCGGCGGCGCCAGGCGCCCCGGGAACCTCCGGCCTGCGCCCACGTAACTAAGGAAGGTCCGGACATCCGCCCGCCCCGGGGGATCCTCGGCGGGCGCCTGGGGAGTCGCACCTCATGACGAAACGAGCCAAGATCGCCATCGGGATCGGGGCGGCCGTGGTGGTGCTCGCCGCCGCGGGCTACGCGGTCCAGAAGCGGAAGCCGGAGGGGATCCGCGTGCGGACGTCCAAGGCGGAGCGGAAGGACCTCGCCTCCCTGGTCACCGCGAACGGCACCATCCAGGCGCGGACCAAGGTGGACCTCTCGGCGAACATCATGGGCCAGATCACCAAGCTCGACGTCCGGGAGGGGGACACCGTGAAGCAGGGGGACCTCCTCCTGGTCATCGACCAGGCGCGCTACGCGTCCGCGGTGGACTCGAGCCGATCGGCGCTCGACTCGCTCGGGGCCGAGCTCGCGCGTATGAGGGAGGGCGCCGCGCAGGCGAAGCGGGATCTGGACCGCGCGACCACGCAGTACCGGGACCAGATCCTCGCGGCAGCCGACTTCGACCGGACGAAGAGCGTCTACGACCAGGCGGTCGCCGGCGTCGAGAGGGCGGAGCACCAGGTGAGCCAGGCCCGGGCCGACCTCGCTTCGGCGCGCGACGCCCTGGACAAGACGGAGATCCGCGCGCCCATGGACGGGGTCGTCACCCGCCGGAGCGTCGAGCAGGGCGAGGTCGTGGTCACGGGGACGATGAACAACCCGGGGACGGTGCTCATGACCATCTCCGACATGTCCGCGGTGGAGGCGGTGCTCGACGTGGACCAGACCGACGTGCCGCTCCTGAAGCTCGGGCAGCCGGCCTCCGTCCTGGTCGACGCGTTCCCCGGGAAGCCGTTCCCCGGCGTGGTCTCGGAGATCGGCTCGAGCCCGATCCGCGGCACGACCTCCCTCGGCCAGGCGGCGACCGGCACCGACTACGAGGTCAAGGTCCTGCTGACCTCCCACCCCGCCGGGATCCGGCCCGGCCTCACCGTCACCGCCGACATCACTACGGACACCCGCAAGGGGGTCGTGACCGTGCCGATCGGCGCTCTCGTCCTCAGGAGCGAGGACGAGAAGAAGGGAGGCCCCGCGAAGGCCGAGGACGGCGCCGAGAGCCGGCGGACCGACGACCAGATCGCCACCGTCGCCTCCAGGACCCGCGACGTGGAGGGGGTCTACGTCGTGAGGAGCGGCAAGGCCGCGTTCAAGCCGGTCACGACCGGCATCAAGGGCGAGCTGGACCTCGAGGTGACCCTGGGCCTCGAGGAGAAGGACGAGGTCATCGTCGGGCCGTTCAAGGCGCTGCGCGACCTCAAGCCGGATGCGAAGGTCGTGGTGGACAACACCGAGCGGGCGGAGTTGGAAAAATGATCGCCCTCGAGGTCGCGCGCATCTCGCTGGCCTCGATCCTGGCCCACAAGCTGCGCTCGTTCCTCAACCTGTTCGGGATCATCGTGGCGGTGACGACGATCGTCGCCGTGATCTCCGTCGTCTCCGGGCTCAACGAGTACGCGGCGAACCTCATCGGCCAGCTCGGGCCGAATACGTTCGTGGTGAGCAAGTTCGGCATCATCGCGAGCCGCGAGGAGTTCCTGCGCGCGATCCGGCGCAAGGACCTGACCGACGACGACGTGGAGGCGGTGCGTCGCCTGGTCCCGAAGGCCCTCCGCGTCACCGGCCGGATCTTCGGTTCGAAGGCGGTCTACGGCGACGGCCGCCGTCTCGCGGACACGATCATCGCGGGGGCCGGGCCGGAGTTCCCGTGGATGGTGGGAATCGAGCTTCAGGACGGCCGGTTCTTCACCGAGGGGGAGGCCGGCGCGTCCCGCGCGGTGGCGGTGATCGGCACGGACGTCAAGGACGAGCTGTTCCCGCACGTCGACCCGATCGGACGGATGGTGGCCGTGGACGGCAAGCCGTTCCGCGTCATCGGGCTGACCGTGAAGCAGGGGCGGGCCCTCGGACAGAGCCAGGACAAGTTCGTGTTCGTCCCGATCGGCGCCTACGAGAAGGCGTTCGGGAGGAGCCAGACCGTCGACATCTTCGTCGAGGCGCCGGACTCGGCCTCGCGGGCTGCGGTGCTCGAGGCAACCCGCGTCGCGCTCCGCGCGCGTCGCGGGACCGGCTTCCGCGATCCGGACCCGTTCGGGGTCGTGGATGCCGAGGCGCTGAACGCGCTCTGGAAGAACCTCACCTTCGCGGGGTTCGCTCTCGTGATCTGGATCTCCTCAATCTCGCTCCTGGTGGGGGGCGTCGCCATCGCCAACACGATGTTCGCCGCGGTGATCGAGCGCACCCACGAGATCGGCGTGAGGAAGGCGGTGGGCGCCCGCGGCCGCGACGTCAGGCTGCAGTTCCTCCTCGAGGCCGCGACGCTCTCGTTCCTGGGCGGCGTCGTGGGCGTGCTCCTGGGATGGGCCGCCTCCGCGGCGGTCGAGGGGCTGACCCCGTTTCCCGCGCGGGTCACGCCGCTCCTCGTGCTGTCGGGGCTCGCGGTGTCCACGCTCTCGGGGGTCCTCGCCGGCTGGCTTCCCGCCATCCGCGCCTCGCGCCTCGACCCGGTCGAGGCGCTCCGGGAGGAGTGAGATGATGCGGCTCCGCGCCGGTCTCGCCGCCCGGCGGGAGAACGTCGCGTCGGCGTTCCGCTCCATCCGCGAGCAGAAGCTCCGCTCGTCGCTGACCTGCCTCGGGATCGTCATCGGTGTGGCGACGGTCATCGTGATGGTCTCGCTGATCCAGGGGTTCAACGAGCGGTTCATCTCGGCGTTCCGGCAGTTCGGAGCGACCCTGGTGCAGTTCCAGATCCACGAGGACGAGTTCGGCGGAGGCCCGCCCCGCGAGGAGGAGCGCCTCCGGCCGGTGCTCACCGTGGACGATGCGCGGGCGATCCAGCGGTACGCGTGGGCGATCCGGTACGTCTCCCCCGAGCGCTGGCAGTTCTCGCAGACGGAGGTCCGTTGGCGCGGCGCGCGGGCCAACGGCGCCACGGTGGGCGGCGTGACTCACCAGTACCCCGACGCCAACAGCCACTTCGTCGAGCACGGCCGCTTCTTCACCGAGGGAGAGGAGCGCCACGCGGCCGAGGTCGCGGTGATCGGCAAGGGGATCGTCGAGGCGCTGTTCCCCCGCCTCGACCCCCTGGGTCGCGTGATCGAGATCAACGGCCGCCCGTTCAGGGTCGTCGGCGTCTTCGAGGACAAGGGGGGTTTCCTGGACGGCGGGGGCGCGAACTCCCAGATGGTCATTCCCATGGGGATCTTCGACCGGATCTGGCCGGAAACGCAGAAGACGTACGGCTGCGTGATCGCGACGATCCCGTGGAAGCCCGAGTGGCTCAACCTGGCCATCGAGCAGGGCACGGAGATCCTGCGCGACCGGCGGGGGCTCCGCTTCGACCAGCCGAACAACTTCGCGATCCGCACCCCGGACCGGTACATCCGGCTGTTCCGCCAGATCACCGGCGGGATCAGCGCCGCGATGATCGCCATCGCCGGGATCAGCCTGGTCATCGGCGGGGTGGGCGTGATGAACATCATGCTGATGAACGTCACGCAGCGGACCCGGGAGATCGGGATCCGGAAGGCGCTGGGGGCGCGGCGCCGGGACATCCTGCAACAGTTCCTGACCGAGGCGATGACCCTCACGATGGTCGGAGGCGCGGCAGGAGTCATGGCGGGGCTGGGCGTCGCGCGCCTCGTCGCGCAGTTCAGCCCGTTCCCGGCGACCTTCTCCCCCGCCGCGATCGTCGCGGGGCTCGTCGTGGCCGCCCTCGTCGGCCTGTTCTTCGGAACCTACCCCGCCTGGCGCGCCGCGCGCCTCGATCCGATCGAGTCGCTGCGCCACGAGTGAGGCGGCGCGCTCGAGCCGGGTTGGGCGCATTCCCATCGGTCGCAAGGAGCCTCTCTTCGACGCCGTCGGTGGGGCTTGCGTCCTCCACCCGCGAAGTGGTACCACGGGGCCTCGCGATTCGGGAGGCGGCGATGAGGCGTCTTCTTCTCAGCGTTCTTCTCGCAGGCGCATTCTCGGCGGCCTGCCAGGCGTTCGCGGCGCCGGCCGAGTACCTGGCGCTCGTGGTGATCGACGGCATGAGGCCGGACTACATGAGCCTGGCGTCGATGCCGAACCTGAAGAAGCTCATCGGCGACGGCGTGTACTACGACGGAGCCTGGGTGGGGGGCGTGGTCAACAACACCCCGCCGAGCCACGCCAGCATTTCGACCGGGTGCTTTACGCGCACGCACGGAATCGTGGCGTTCACGTGGAAGGACCCCGCGACGAACCGGGAGAGCAACCTCACGCGGCCGCAGCCCATCGAGAACGGTGAGTTTGCGAAGGTGATCTCGGACCATCACGTCCCGAGCATTGCGAAGTCGCTCAGGGAACGCTATCCCGACGCCAGGACGGTCGCCGCCGGGGCCCACAAGTTCCACGCGGTGGCCGGGCTGGCCGGAGACAGCGCCGATTACTCCATCTTCATCGGGGGACGCCCGGCCGGTGAGCAGGGCGAGGAAGGCTCGAGCACGGACATCGGCGAAGGTGATTTCGTCAGAGGCCAGCGGCCTCCCGCGGAGAGCATGCGGAAGATCATGGCCCTCACGACGGCCGGCGACGACTGGGGCATGGACGCCGCCATCGTCATGCTCAACGACGTGAAGCCTCGGGCACTGCTCGTCAACCTGCCGGCGGTGGACGGCACGGGCCACGCGGTAGGCGGTCGACGGAGTCCCGACAAGATGACGCCCGTGCTCGAGAACGCCGACAAGCAGGTCGGCAAGCTGATCGAGGCCTACAAGAAACTGGGCATTTACGACAAGACGGTCTTCGTGGTCACCGCGGACCACGGGATGATGGAGAGCCAGCCGCCCGTCGCGTGGGAAACCGTCGACAGGGCCGCGGACAAGGCCGCGGTCGGGATCGTCACCTCGAGCGGCACCGGAGCGATCTGGATTTCGGATTCCTCGAAGTCGAAGGAGGTCGTCGATCTCATCATGGCGGCGAATCCGCCCGCGGCCGCGGCGGGGTACTACAAGGCCAGGGAAGGCGGCGAGTTCGTTTACAAGCCCGCCGATGCCACGGCCAAGTCCATCGATCCCGGACTGGCCAAGACGTACGCGTACCTCATGAGCACCATCGCGTGTCCGAACGGACCGGACATCTTCATCTGCTCCCGCGAGATGTCCAGAGTTCCGGCCGGTTTCCCCAGGCGAGGCAAGCACTACCAGCTCGCCTGGAGCACACAGCACATCCCGATGGTCTTCGCCGGTCCCGGTGTGAGGAAGGGCGTGATCTCCCATTCCCCGGCCCGGCTGGTCGACATCGCGCCGACGGTCCTGACGTTGTTGGGCGTGCAGCCGAAGGGGATGGATGGCCTGCCTTTGGCGGACGCGATGAAGACCCCTGGCTCCGCGCTGACCCAAGCACAGGAACAGACCAACCGAACGCTCATCCCGCTGCGCGACGCGCTTCGCGACCAGCCGAAGTACGAACCGGGTGACAACCCGACGTTGCCCGGCAGGGCTAGGGCGGGTGGGTACAGGCCGTCGTCCCGGGCACCAGGAGGAGAATGAGCCTGGGTGCTGGCGTCGGCGCTGGGAGGCCGGGTGACATGAGGGCCCCTGCTCGGACGTGGCCCTCGGATCCGCAGCCTTGACGTCCTAATCTCTCTCAGCGGTTCCTAACCCAGGCGATCACGTTCGTTATACTCGGCGGAGTCGTGGGCGTCCTCGCCGGCCTCCGCCAGCCGCGCGCGCCATACCTCCCAGGTTGCCCCCTCGCGAACGAGGAACCTATATTTTCCTCATTATGGGCGAGCGGTGGTGTAGCCGTAACCTGAAGGGAGCAGCATGGCCGCAGGCCGCAGTACTTCCACAGCGCACGGGCCTCGCCGACCGGACGTCGCGACCGACGCAACATCCGGCGGGAAAGGGCTCGCCTCATCGCGGCAGATGATGGGACACCGGATCGGGGGCGACTGCGGCATGGAGCCGACGCGAAAGAAGGGTGGGAGGCATCGATGAACAGACTCGTGAGCGGAATCGTGGGCTCGATCCTCGCGCTCGGGATCGCCGCCGGTGCCGAGCCGCCGGGGCTGATCGGCTACCAAGGGGTTCTGCGGGATGCCTCGGACAAGCCGCTGAACGGCACCTACGACATGATCCTCCGCTTCGTGGACGCGCCCTCGGGAGGCACGCTCCTGCTGACCGACTACCACACCGGCCCGAACGGGGTCGTGGCGAGCGGCGGGCTCTTCACGGCTTACCTCGGGGGCGGGACCCTCTCCCCCGGAACCGAGGCGACGATCCAGGGGGTCTTCGCGAACCACCCGGCGGTCTACGTCGAGGTCCAGGTGGGGTCCGAGACCCTGAGCCCGCGGTTGCAGGTCGTCTCCGCGGGCTACGCCCTGAACGCCGGGCGCGTCGGCGGTCAGGTCGCGGGCGATTTCCTGGACAGGAGCTCGGTGGCGCAGGTGAAGTCCGGGCAGCTCACCGCGAACGGCGGCCTCGTGGGCAACGGCGCGGGTGCGGTCACGGGGGTCGAAGGAACGAGCGCCGGCGGCACCGGGGTGAAGGGAACCTCCTCCGCGGTCTCGGGCACGGCCTACGGAGTCTACGGGAACAGCGCCAGCACGTCGGGGTTCGGCGTGATGGGCGAGGCGACCGCCGCGAGCGGGGACGCCCGAGGCGTGTACGGAAAGACCGCGAGCGGCGCGGGAACGGGAGTGCTCGGCTCGGCGCTCGCCTTGGCCGGGGACACGGAAGGGGTCCGCGGCCAGAGCACGAGCCCGACGGGCAAGGGGGTCGTCGGCGGCGCGTTCGCCACGAGCGGATCGACCTACGGCGTGTACGGCGAGAGCCAGAGCCCGGACGGCGTCGGCGTCTACGGACACGCCATCGCCACGACGGGTAGCACCACCGGCGTCGGGGGGGAGACCTTCAGTTCGCTCGGGACGGGTGTCGCGGGCGTCGCCCACGCGGCCAGCGGCGACGCGTGGGGCGTCTACGGCGCCACCACCAGCCCCGACGGGTGGGGCGTTTTCGCCGACGGAGGCCTGGCGGTCGTCGGTGACCTGGTCGTCACCGGGGGGAAGAGCTTCGTGACCGAGCACCCGACCGCGCCGGACCAGGAGATCCGTTACGCCTGCATCGAGGGAGGCGAGGTCGGCGTCTACCAGCGCGGGGTCGCCCGGCTGGGCGCCGGGGAGGCCCACGTGACCCTCCCCTCGCACTTCCCCCTCGTGGCGTCCGGGAGGATCACGGTCCAGGTGACACCGCTCGAGGCGTGCGGCGGCCTGTACGTCCCCGAGGACTCGATCGCCCCCGGCGGATTCAGCGTTCGCGAGCTGGGCGGCGGGGCGTCGAACGCGAGGTTCTCCTATCTCGTGATGGCCGAGCGGACCGGGTACGAGGGCGCCGAGCCGGTACGGCCCGTCTCGCTCGGCGACAAGGTCCTGATCTCGAAGCGCCTCACCGTGGACCAGCGTGCCGCGCTACGCGAGGCTCTCGGGCGCGTGGACGAGAAGAGCCTCGACGGGGGCACACGGGCGGATCTCTACGCGTCCCTGCAACGGGGAGACTTCGATGCCGCGTGCCGCCTGCTGGGCGGCTGCCCAGCGAAACCTCCGTCGGTTCCGTCGCTCGGTCGGAGAGGGCGCGAAGCGAGCCCGGCGCCGGAGACGCACGCGCCGGCCGCTCGCGGATCGTCCTTCACCGCGCGCCGTCCCGAGGCGGGAGAAGCGCGAGTCGAGGCGCAGCCGCATCCTCTCCCAGGCAACGAGCGCGGCAGCGCCCCGGCATGCACCTTCCAGCGCGTCTTGCTGGCCGAGCCTCATCCCGTGAGCGAGCAGGTCGAGGCCGGGGACGTGGTCGTTATCGACCGTGCGCGCGGCGACACGGTCCATCTCGGAGCGGTCCCCCTCGACCCGGGCGTCGTGGGCATCGTGGCGGAGGTCCCGGACGCGATCCAGCCCGGGAGCGAGGCTCCGATCGTCCTCGTCGGCACCGCCCTTTGCAAGGCGGACGCCGGGTACGGCTCCATCGGCGTGGGCGACCTCCTGGTCGTTTCGCCGACGCCCGGCCACGCCATGAGGTCCGCGGCCCCCGCGCCCGGCACGATCCTCGGCAAGGCGCTCGAGCCGCTCGATGACGGCACCGGTCTCATCAAGGTGCTCGTGATGCCCCGCTAGGGACGCGCGAGGAGCTGCCATGAAGAGACGGATCGCCGTCGCGGCACTGCTGCCGGTCGCGCTCGCTCTCGCTCTACCGCCGCTGCAAGCGCAGCAAAGCGCGAGCTACAGGCTCGCCGAGTTCGTCCTCAACGAGGGCGGCCACCCGAGCCAGGGAGCCGCTCTGACCTCGACGAGCTACCACGTCAAGTTCGACGCCGTCTCTGACGGCCTGGCGATGGGGCACACCCTGACGAGCGCGTCGTTCCGCTCCGAGGCCGGCTTCGTCGGCAGGTACCCGCCCCCCGGCGAGGTCGCGAATCTCTTGTGCTCCGACAGGACGACGCTGGTCTGGCACCCCGAGAGGTCGGCGGGGACCTACAACGTCTACCGGGATTGGATGAGCGCCCTCTCGGGACTCGGCTTCGGGGCCTGCTTCGCTCGCGCTCTCTCCGGCGCGACCGCGAACGAGCCCGGCGATCCGCCGGCGGGCTCGTCTTGGTTCTACCTCGTCACCGCGGAGAACCGGTTGGGGGAAGAGGGCAGCAAGGGGGCTCGGAGCAACGGAACGGCCCGAGGCAACCCGGAGCCGTGCCCCTGATCAGTGCGGCGGCGCGGCCCCCGCGGGGCCTCCGTCCCCCGGCGAGGGGGACGGCTCGGCGCAGGGCGGACCGAGGTCCGGCAGCTCCGGGGTGAGGCGCTGGCGCTCGGAGATCCGATAGGTCGCGAGGATCTCCTGCGTCGCCGCCTCGAACCGCTCCGCGTCGAGCACGATCTCGGCCGGCGAGGCGCCGGGCGCGGTCATGAACCTCTGGAACCCGTCCACCGGGTGACGCAGCGCCTCGACGGCCGACGAGACGGTGTCCACGGGCCGGCCGTTGATCGCGGTGATCACGAGATCCTCGAGCTGCTGGTAACCGAGGTTGAACGCCGAGGGCAGGACGTTCACCAGGATGAGAACCCGCCGTCGCCCGGCCTGTTGATCGGTCGCCGCGGTCTTGTTGAGGGCGAGCAGCGTCATCGGGGCGCGCTTCGACCAATCCCGGCCCCAGGCGCGCAGGTACGTGGCGTCGAGCTCGCGAAGGACCAGCCCCCCGGCGATCACGAAGGGTGGGCCTCCGGTTCGCGTCTCCGGTATCAGGTCGAGGGCGGCCTCCTCGCGCCGGAGCGGCACCTTCAGCTCGACGGTCTTTCCGGCGCGGAGCACCTGCGCCGGTATCGCGTCGCCGGCGGCGTGGCCGTCGGCGGGAATGTAGCCGAACCGGATCCGGCCGTACCTCGGGTGCTCGTAGAACCCGGTGGCCTCGATCGCGTACCCGTCGAGCGAGAGCAGGACGTCGCGAGGGCGCAGGGCGCCGCAGCCGGAAGAGCCCCGAGGCGTCTCCGTGACGACGACGCCGCGGGGCGCACCGGACAGTCCCAGGAACGCGGCCAGCGCCGGATCCTCGCCGGACTGCCACTCGACGCCGAGGGCCGCCATGCCGCGGTACGGCCCGTCGGCGCGGGCGAGCCTCAGGTACGACTGGATCAGGTCCGCCGGGATGATGGGCAGGGTCCTCTCCGACTGGGATTCCGCGAGCCCCACGAGCTCGTCGGCGGCGAATACCGGCTCCGCCCGGCCTCCATCCTCCATGTTCGTGGTGGCGATCAGGAAGGGGTGGGCCAGGCTGCTGTACTTCGTCTCCCGCACCTCCACGCGGGACACCCGCGTGGGGGACACCTCGATCTCCCCGTTCTTCCAGCGCACCGCGCTCAGGTCGCCTTCGGACGGCGCGGCGCCCGCGAACTCGACGGGCTCGAGGTCGTCGACGAAGCCGGGACACTCCGCGGCGAGCAGCGCCAGGTTCAGGTCCGCGTCGAGGTGGACGATCCGCACGCGGTCGCACGTCGTGGCGCCCCGCTTCTCGAGCTCTATCATCGTCGCATTGCGGAGCATCTCCGCCGTCGTCAGCAGAGATCGGTCCTTGAGGAGGACGGCGTTCGCCGGCCGCCGGCCGGGATTGAGCTTGGCCCAGGGGCGGAATTCGTTCCAGTCCTGGTAGGTCACCGACAGCCGGAGCACGCGATCCGCGTAATCGGGCTGAGGCCTCCCGGCGGCGAAGGCGCAGGCGACGGCGAGACCGACGCACGGAAGCCAGACGAATCGCTTCAAGGCGCCTCCTTCTCGCCGAGGTAGCGGTCCGCCGGAACGCCGTAGCTCTCGAGGATCTCGTGCTGCGCTCGCTGCGCCTGCTCGCGGTCGATCGCGATGAGCCGGCCGGCACCGGCGAACTCGATGACCACGTAGGGGCCTTTCGCCTTCTCGATGGCATCGACCAAATCGCCGAGGCCCAGGATCTCGCGCCGGTCCACGCGCGCGACCATGATGTTCCGGTTCCACGCGATGTGCGCGTTCACCGGATGGTCCAGCGTCCGCAGCAGCACGACCCGCTCGCCCCGGGCGAGCGCCCGGTCGAACTTCGGCCGCTCGAACAGATCGTAGAGGAGCACCTTGTCGGCGTCCTGGCGCCAGTCGTTTCCGTACGTCTTCACCATCTCCCGGTCCAAGGGCGTGAACACCAGCCCGGCCCAGACGAAGTACCGCGGGCGGCGGTCGTAGGCGTTGCCGAGACGCCTCGAGGCCTCGAAGGGTCCGAGCGGGACCGACAGCTCGCGACGCTCGCCGCGGCGCAGGATCCGCAGGCGCAGCGTGTCGCCCACCTGCCGCCGATCGACGACGACGCCGAACGGGAGCCGGAGCGGGCCATCTGCGATGGTCCCGTCGTTGCCGATGGCCCGGCCCTCGATCTCGAGCAGCGCGTCCCCGGGCTCGAGCAGCCCCTCGGCGCTCGACCCCGCGTACACGCCATCCACCCGGACGCCGGACTCCCGTTCTGCCATTCCCAGGGCCTTTCGGGCGGCGGCGTTCTGGAGACCCGACCACCGATCGCCCAGCTCGGGGTAACCGTCGTAGCGGCCGTCGGCGACGTCGGTCAGGAAGTGCCGGACGACCTCGCAGGGGATCAGGAAGCCGACGCCTTGCAGCCCCGGCGTGTTCTGAAAGGCCACGCCGACGACTTTCCCCTCCTGGACGACCGGACCGCCGCTGTTGCCGGGGTTGATGGCCGCGTCGGTTTGAACCGCGAGATGGCGGTCGACGCCGGAATGGACGTAGACCTGCATCTCGATGCGGGACACGACCCCCCGCGTCGAGGAGATCTGATCCCCCTGGGCCGGATAGCCGTATGTCTCCACGGTGGATCGCAGGGCCGGAAGGCCCCCGAACTCGAGCGGGGGCGTCCGATCGAGGAGCCCCGCCTCGACGGGGCGCACCAGGGCCAGGTCGCAATCGTGGCCGGCGGTCACGACCCGCGCCTCGTGGGGGTTCGGATCGCCGTACAGGAACACGATCACCATGCGAGAATCGGCGACGACGTGGGCGTCGGTCATGATGAGTCCGCCCGCGATCACGAAGCCGCTGCCGGTGAGCGTCTCGACGGATCCCGAGGACCACGGGCTGTACGCATCCGTGGCCTGACGCTGGCTCACGATCCGGACCACCGAGGGCTCGAGCGGCGCCGCGCCGGGCGCGAGGGCGGTGGCCGCTACGAGGGCGATGGCGGCGCAGGCGGATTTCACCCGAGGCCTCCCCTTCGGCGGGAGCCATGGCGGCCGGACCGCGCCGGCCTCGCTGGACGCATCTCCCGGCGAGACGACCGACGCAGGATCGCGCGGCCCCGCCCTCGTGTCAATCGGTCGGGGAGGATCCTGTAGGGAGGATCCGGGCCAGCCACTGGAAGAGGATCCGGAAGAACGATTGACACCGCCGCCGCCCTCCGATACCCTCCATGGCAGCTCGCAACCGGGCCGCACACGGGGGTCGGCCCGCCCAGACGTTCGGAGACGGATCCTCGACCAGGCCAGGAGGGAGGCGAGCGCCATGTCCCTTTTCGGCACCTTACCCGAGATACGTCTTTCCGACCTGCTCCAGCTACTCGCGGCGTCGCACAAGACCGGCCGGCTTCAGGTGGTGCAGAACCACCGGGCGACGAACGTCTTCTTCCGGAACGGCCGTGTCGAGAGCTGTTCCGCGGACGATCCCGCCAAGCTCCTCGGTCAGTTCCTGCTCTTCCAGGGCGTGATCACCGAGGACGTGCTGCGACGGGCGATGGCCGAGCAGGAGGCGACGGGAGACAGCCTGAGGACGATCCTCGTCTCGAGGCAGCTCGTGACCGCTTCTGAGCTGGAACGCATCGTCCTGGCCAAGGCCGAGGAGACGCTCTACGGGCTTTTCGACCTGGAAGAGGCCACGTTCTCGTTCAGGGAGAACGTGGCCCCGGGACCGAAGGACACCGCGGTGGTCCTCGACGTTGCCGACATCGTCGTCCGAGGGATGGGCCGGATCGCGGAACGGCAGCGGATCCGAAAGCTCTTCGGCGATCCGGCCACGCTGCCGCAGCGGACCGACCGACCCGTTTCCAGCCACGTGTTCGACGACTGGCCGACACGGCAGGTCTACAAGGCGGCGGACGGCGAGCGCACGGTGGGAGAGATCGTCCTGCAGGTCCACGGAACCGAGTTCCTGACGACCCGGCGCCTCTTCGACCTTCACGCCCTGGGGTTGATCGAGGTCGCCGGCATCCGGCCGCGACCGGTCTCTCCGCCGGTCGACCACGACCGGGCGCGGGAACAACGCGAGGATCTAAAGCACGGCATTCTCCCCCTGTCGGCGTCCCCGACGAGTCCGGCGTCCGCGGCGTCGGACGAATCGGGCGAGAACATCGATCGCGCGAGGGCTCTCATCGCCGCGGGCGACCCCGAGGCCGCGCTGGTGATCCTCGGCGACGCGCACCGGGACGACCCGAGCGACAGCGCCGTCCGCAGGCTCATCGCTCAGGCGGAAAAGGTCCTCCTCGACCAGATAACCCGGGGCGGGCTGTCGCCCGAGAAGGTGCCGGTGCGCATCGTGCCCTTCGCGGAGCTGGGACGAGAGGGGCTGGCACCCGCCGAGGAGTTCATCCTGAGCCTCAGCGACGGCTCCTGGGATGTCCGCTCGCTCTTGTGGGTCTCGCCGATGCGGGCCGTCGAGGTGGCATCGATCGTGAACGGTCTCAAGGAGCGTGGGCTCATCGAGCTCCGCGACTGAAGGGGCGGCGTCAGGTCTCAGGGCTGGAACGCGATCCGCACCGTGATCCGCGTCTTCACGGGCACGCCGTTCTTCGTCGCCGGGCTGTAGGTCCACGTTCGCACGGCCCTGATCGCCGCGGCGAGGAAGTCCTGGCGGACGGAGCGGTCCTCGGGCGCCGCTTCGGTCACTCTTCCCGTCTCGTCCACGAGGATCCGGAGCACGACCGCGCCCGAGATGCGCATCCGTCGAGCGAGCTCGGGATAGGCCGGCTGCGCGTGGGTCTTGGCGACCGGAGGCGCATCCACGCTGCCGAGCTCGACGAGATCCCCGGGGTGGATCGCGGCCGGCGACGAGGGGGCTGCCGTCGGGGGCGGCTCCGAAGTCGTCGGCTCCGGAACGACCGCCGAAACGGGCCCCGGGGAACTCCCGCTCGCCTCCTCGGACTCCGGGAAAGCCTCGGGCAGGGTCGTGACGGGCACCAGCGACTTCTCCGGGGCAGGAACGGGGAGGGGATCGGGCGGGACGGGGTGCGCGACCGAGGGCGCGCGAGCCGGCGCGGTCGTGGTCGGGACGGCGCTTCCCGACTCCTTCGTCGTGGATTCCGGGCGTGGAGGCTTCGCGGCGCTCGAACCGTCGACGAGCGGGTGCGAACGGGGTTCTACAGTACTGCGCTCGGGGGTGCTCGTGACGCGAGGAGCATCCGCGTGATCGTCCGGCGCCGCGGCCGCGGGTCGGCTCTCCGTCGATGCCGCCGGCATCCGGTCGAGCGCCTCGGACGACACCGTGCGGCCGACGATCGACGGCTCCGTCGCTCGAGCCTCGAGTCCGGGGTGGGTTCGAACCCAGGCGCTGCCGATCGCGGCAAGGAGACCGGCCCCGAGCGCCGCGGCCGCGAGGACCTTCCCCCACGGGAGCCCCGTGCGCTCCGGCGCTTGCCGCGGGGCCTGCGCCCATTCGGGTTTATCGGCCGCCGGCACCGCGACCTTCGGGATCGGCGAGGCCACCGGCCTCGGTGGGGCCGGGGGCGGAACTTGGTGCTCTTCCTGGATGGCCTTGGGAGGCGCGGCCGTCGGCTCCAGGGCGCTCGGCGGCTCTTCGACCTCGATCCGCTTCGAGGGCAGGCACGCGTCGAGCCGCTCGAGAATCTCCGCGGTGACGGCCGCCGGCTCGCTGCCGTCGGAGAGGACTCCTCGCGAGGCGACCCCGTCGGCTTCCGTCCCCCGCGGGGTGTCGTCTGGAGGCTCGGCCTGGCACCCCGTCAGGTACTCGTTGCAGGTGTCGACGAGCGTCTCCGGGTCGATCGGCGCGACGATGTAGCCACTGGCGCCGGCGGCGACGGCCTGCGAGCGGCCCTTCTCCGCGGGGGTCGTGCCGAACACCAGGATCGGCGTCCGCCCCTTGGGATGCGTCTTGCGGATCTCACGGCAGAGCTCGAGCCCGGCGACCCTCGGGAGGATCATCTGCGTCAGCACGAGGTCGGGGTTGACGTGCCGGAACGCTTCGAGCCCCGCGACGCCGTTCTTCGCGACCGTGACGTCGTAGCCGGCGCGGGAGAGAGAGCCCAGAGCGATCTCGATGCTCGTCGGATCGTAGTCGACGAGAAGTACCGATGGCTTCGTCATGTCCGACTCCGCGGACGGTCGTGGAGCCGTCCGCCGGCGGCGCTCGCCGACGACGGTCGGACCGGCCCCCCCCTTTTCGAAGCAAATTCCGTTCTCGCCCCTACGATTCGGCAATGCCCACCGCTGGCGCGACTCACGGAGCGGGCGGGCCGGCCACTGCGTCACGGAAACGAAATGTGACCTACGTAATCGTCGCCGACGGGATCACGGTCGCGGCAGCGGCGGGACCCCCGAGGCGCCCAGGAACGCGTCCACCTCCGTCCAGAGCGCGGGATCGTCCGGCGCCCAATCGTCGTGGTCGCGGTCCAGGAGGACCCGCCGGGAGCTTCGCGACGCTCGTTGCAGCTCGTCCGCCTCGCTCGCGGGAATCGTCCGGTCCCTCTTCCCGTGAACGATCAGCACCGGAACGTCGAGTTCAGGCAACACCGAGAGGGTGTCGAACGGATCGCGGACCAGGAACGCGGGTATCAGGTAGCCGCGCGCGAGCCGGGCCACGCTGGTGAAGCTCGACTGGAGGATCAGGGCCGCGGGCCGGCGCACGGCGGCGAGCTGCGCTACGACCGCGCCGCCGAGCGACCTCCCGTGGAAGACGATCTTCCTCGGATCCACCTCCGGCCTCGCCGCGAGGAGATCGTGGAACCGCGTGAAGTCTAAGACGATCCCGCTTTCGGACGGCGTGCCCGAGGATCGGCCGTAGCCCCGGTACTCGGGGAGGAGCACCGTGAATCCCCGATCGTGGTAGGCGCGTGCCAGGTCGACCTGGAAGTCGATCAGCTCCGCGTTGCCGTGGGCGTAGATCACCGCCTTACCCTTCGCTCCCCGCCCGGGGAGGAGCCAGGCCTCGACCTGCCCCGCGGGGATCTCGATCCAGAGCGACTCGAACCCGTCCGCCCTCGACGGGAACCCGGGCCCCGCGACCCGGCGCGGGAAGATCACGAGCCGCTCGAGGGACCAGCCGAGGCCCAGCCATGCGATCGCCAGAGCGAGCGCGCCGAGGACGACCCTTGCCGAAGCGGCCCACGGGAGGTGAGACATCGCGCACCGATCGTTAGTTCGCGGGCGTACTGCCTTTCATGGTACAGGCGCCGATGACGCTGACAAGTCACGTCCTCGACGCGACCTTCGGCGGCGGATGATACGATGTGCGGGATAGAGGTCCAAGCCGGAAATCCCGGCCGAGCCCTTCGCGAGTCGCCCGTGCCGAAGGAGAAGCCCAGGTCCGTTCCCCGTGACCTCCTCGCCGGTTTCCTGGCCATCGTGCTCGTGCTGGCCAGCGCCGTTCTCACACGATTCGCAGGGTCGGATCTGCGCGTGCTCATTGCCGTCACGGGATCGGCATTCTACTTCGCAGGCCTGGCTCGCGGGCTTTCCGCACCTCTCGCTCCTTGGATCAAGGCAGTCCTCGTGAGCTCGCCGGGTCTACTGGGCACCGCGGCGCTCATCATGAATGATGGGCTTCACCGCTTGGGGATTCCTGTCGCCGTGTCCCTCACCGCCATCCTGCTCACACTCGCCGGCGTCCGAACCCGACGGCTATGGGGGCCGGCTCGGCGGTCGAGCGTCCTTCTCGCCGGTGCCACCGCAATCGCGCTGGCCGGCTGGGTCATCGCGGTGGTCCCGACCCTGGTGATTCACTCTTCGTTGATAGAGACCGATCGCCCCGTCGCCGAATTCTCCGTGTCGGATTCCGAGGGCCGAGTCGTCAAGTCGAGCGACTTGAAGGGTCGGGTGGTCGTCCTGGCCTTCTGGGCCACCTGGTGTCTTCCCTGCCGCTGGGAGCTTCCGGAAGTTCAATCGGTCTACGATACGTTCAAGCAGAATCGGGACGTGACCCTTCTTGCCGTCGACGTGGATTGGGGAGGAGAAACGCGGGAAAGGTCCCGGCGCTTCTTCTCGGAGAGGAAGTGGACGCTTCCTTGGGCATTCGACAACGGCGGCGCGGCCCGTTCGCTCGGCGTGGATTCGCTCCCTACCGTGGTTCTACTGGACAAGGAAGGACGAATTCGCACGGCACACTACGGATACGACGCTTCGGAACACCTGGACCGGGTCGTCGTCAAAGCGGTCGAGGAGCTGCTCGCCGAAAGAGAGCACTGAGTCCGCGTGCCCCGGCTCCGTAGAACCGATGCGTGGACTCGCCTGCCTTGCGGCGCTGCGCTGGGCTGCGTCCAGTGTCGTAAGGCGGTCGTGTTTGTTCGACGATGAGGGTACGGACCGCGGGTGAGGCGAACGAGGAGAATCGATAGGCAAGAGAGTCAGCTCGATAGACAAGAAGTCAGATCGACCGGGCGTGGCGCCGAAGCGGCCAGCGCCAGCGCGCCCGCGGCTTGCTTCGAGGCTGGGATGAGGGTTCCTCGACCCAGCGACGGCACGGCGTCATACTTTGCGCATGAAACGTACGAATCTTGTGCTTGATGAGAAGCTCCTCGAAGAAGCGCTGCGACTCAGCGGCGAGAGAACCTATTCGAGGGCCGTGGAACGCGCCTTGAGCGAATTCGTCCTGAGGGTCCGGGCGCGTCGCATCCTGGACCTCGCGGGTTCCGGTCTGTGGGACGGGAACCTGTCGGAAATGAGGCGGGACCGGGTCGTCGGCGAGCGCACGCCGAGGAGTAAACGGCGTGGTACTCGTTGATACCTCGGTGTGGGTCGAGGTCTTTCGGAAGGCGACCCGCTTCCGACTCGAGTCCGTCGTCGCGACCGACGACGTCGCGACGTGTCTTCCCGTCGTCCAGGAGGTGCTTCAGGGATTCCGCGACGAGCGGGCGTTCGCGCTCGCCCGCGACGCGATGCTCTCCTTCCCCGTCGTGGAATCCCCGCTCCGGACCGAGGTCGTCCTCGAGGCCGCCAATCTCCACCGCGCGGCAAGGCGCGGAGGCCTCACCGTTCGCTCGGGTGTCGACTGCCTGATCGCAGCGTGCGCGATCCGGAACGGTCTTACGGTGCTGCACCGCGACCGCGACTTCGATCTCATCGCGCGGATCTCCAGCCTCGAGTCGCGAGCGATCCGGTTCTGACCGAGGATACGTCGGCCCGTCGGGGCATACCCTGTCGATTCAGAACCCCATTCACCGCGCCAACCCACCCGCGATGGAGCCTCACCCAACTCTCACATCGTGCTCGGGGTAGTCCACCCGGCCCGCGACCTGCCAGCTCACCCGGCGCCCCTGTAACTCACAGGCCCTCTCGCCGTAAACTGGCTTCCCTACGACTCATCCCACGGAGGCAACGCTCGCCATGAAGACCGCTCGCGTCTCGATCCCCTCGATCGTCCTCGGCCTCGTCCTCGCCGCCGTTTCCCCGGCGCTCGCGATCGACCCGGTGCACGACGCCAGGCTCCTGCGCTTCCCCGACATCCACGGGGACACCGTGGTGTTCTCCCACGGCGGAGACCTGTGGAGCGTGCCGATCGGAGGCGGGATCGCGACCCGCTTGACCACTTCCGACGGCCTCGAGGTGTTCCCGCGATTCTCCCCCGACGGGAAGTGGATCGCGTTCACCGGCCAGTACGACGGCTCCTCGGACGTGTACGTGATGCCGGCCGCGGGCGGCGAGCCCCGGCGCCTCACCTGGTACCCGGCGGAGACCGTGTCGGAGCGGATGGGCTTCGACAACATGGTGATCGGCTGGACCCCCGAGGGAAAGATCCTGTTCCGGTCCCTCCGCGGCCCGATCGGCGGGTTCGTCGGAGCGCCCTACGTGGTGAGCCCCGAGGGCGGGCCGGAGGAGCGGTTCCCCCTCCCCGAGTCGGGAATCATCTCGTTCGCGCCCGACGGAAATCGAATCGCCTACACGAGGATCTTCCGCGATTTCCGAACGTGGAAGCGGTACGCGGGAGGATTGGCGCAGGACGTTTGGATCTACGACCTCGGGAGGAGGACCCTCGATCGGGTCACCGACTGGGAGGGAACCGACACGCAGCCGATGTGGATCGGCGACGCGATCTACTTCCTGTCCGACCGCGAAGATTGGAAGCTCAACCTCTGGCGATACGACGTCGCCACCCGGAGGACCTCCCGCGTCACGAGCTTCAGGGAGTACGACGTCAAGTGGCCGCACTCCGGGAGCGGGAAGATCGTGTTCGAGAACGGCGGGTACCTCTACGTCCTCGATCCCGCCGCGGGCGAGCCGGTCAAGATCGTCGTGGACTTGCCCGACGACCGGAAGCTGGCGAGGCCGCGCTGGGTGGACGCCTCGAGCCGGATCACCGACTTCGCGCTGGCCCCCGGCGGCAAGCGCGCGGTCTTCGTGGCGCGAGGCGACGTCTTCACGGTTCCGGCCGAGCATGGGAACATCCGGGACATCACCGCCACCGAGGGCGTGCGCGAGAAGGGCGCCGCCTGGTCGCCCGACGGGAAGTGGATCGCATTCGTGTCCGACGCGACCGGCGAGGAGGAGATCTACGTGGTCCCGCAGGACGGGAAGGGGAAGCCCGTCCGGGTCACGAGCGGGTCGGACTCCCTGCACTACGATCCCGTCTGGTCCCCGGACTCGAAGAAAATCGCCTGGTCCGACCGCGCGATGCGCCTGTGGTACGTGGACGTCGCGGAGAAGCAGCCGGTCCAGGTGGACAAGGCGGACGTCTTCGAGATCAACGAGTACGCCTTCTCGCCGGACTCGAAGTGGATCGCGTACACGAAGGTGCAGAACAACGACCTCCCCGCGGTGTTTCTCTATTCGCTGGATTCGCGGGCGGTCACCCAGGCCACCGGCGGCTTCTGCCGCAGCTACGCCCCGCAGTTCGACACCGAGGGGAAGTACCTCTTCGTCCTGTCCGATCGCGACGTGAACCCGGTGGTCGGGAACTTCGAGGCCTCGTTCACGGTGACGTCGCCGACCCGTCCCTACGCGATCGTGCTCCGGTCCGACGCCCCGTCGCCGTTCGCGCCCCAGAGCGACGAGGCGAAGCTCGAGGGTGAGGAGAAGAAGGACGATACGGCGGCCGACAAGGGCGGCCCGAAGGCCGGGGCGGACAAGGACGAGAGGGGAAAGGGGAACGAGAAGAAGGAGCCGTTCCGGGTCGACCTCGAAGGGCTCGAGGATCGGATCGTCGCCTTCCCGGTGGCTCCGGGCGAGTATCGCGGCCTCAGGGCGGCGAAGGACCGCCTGTTCTACCTCGCGGCGCCGGTGGCCGCGCTCACGGGGCCCCCCGCCGGCGCGAGGCCGCGCCTCGTGATGTACGACCTCGACAAGCGGAAGGAGCAGACGATCCTCGATCCGGTGGAGAGCTACGACCTCTCCCCCGACGGGAGCCGCATCATCTATCGGAGCGAGAAGACTTACGGGATCGTGGACGCGAAGGAAGGCTCGAAGCCTGGCGACGGCAAGCTCGACCTCTCCGGCCTGCGCATGGAGCTCGACCCCGAGGCCGAGTGGCGGCAGATCTTCGCGGAGACCTGGCGGCGCGAGCGCGACTTCTTCTACCTCCCGGACATGGGGAAGATCGACTGGCCGGCGATGAGGCGGCGCTACGAGCCGCTCCTCCCCTACGTGAGCCACCGGGCCGACCTGACCTACGTCCTCGGCGAATTGATCGGTGAGCTGGAGAGCGGGCACGCGTACACCGGTGGCGGCGACGCTCCGCGACCCGACAAAGTGCCGGTGGGTGCGCTCGGCGCCGACCTCGAGCCCGATCCCGAGGCAGGCCGGTTCAGGATCGCGCGGATCCTCGAGGGTCAGCCGTGGATCGAGAGCCGCCGCTCCCCGTTGGCCGAGCCCGGCATCAGGGTCTCGGCCGGCGATTACCTGCTTGCCATCGACGGGAAGGACCTCACGGCGTCGGACGACCCGTATCGCTTTCTCGTCGAGACCCCGGGGCACACGGTCACGCTGCTCGTGAACTCCAGGCCGTCGCGCGACGGGGCGCGGGAGGTCACGGTGCGGCCGCTCGCCGGCGAGCAGGACCTGCGTTACGCCGACTGGGTCGAAGGGAATCGCAAGAAGGTCGATCAGGCCACGGGCGGCCGGGTGGGATACGTTCACATCCCGAACATGGGCGGCGAGGGGTTGCAGGAGTTCATCCGGCAGTACTTCCCGCAGATCCGGAAGGAAGGGCTCATCGTCGACGACCGGTTCAACGGCGGCGGCTTCGTCTCGCAGATGGTCCTGGAGCGCCTGCGGCGGGTCGTGATGGGGATGGGCGCGCCGCGCGGCGGGAGGCCCGGCACGTACCCGGACGCCGCGTTCAACGGCCCGATGGTCTGCCTGCTGAACATGTACTCGGCGTCGGACGGCGACATCTTCCCCTACTACTTCCGCGAGTACGGACTCGGCCCCCTCATCGGCACCCGCACGTGGGGAGGCGTCGTCGGTATCCGCGGCCTCGGGCCGAACCTCGTGGACGGAGGCTACGTCACCATGCCCGAGTTCAGCTCCTACAACCTCAAAGGCCAGTGGATCATGGAGAACCACGGCGTCGATCCGGACATCGTGGTGGACAACCTCCCGCAGGACGAGATGGCCGGGAAGGACGCCCAGCTCGAGCGCGCGATCCAGGAGGTGATGAAGCGGGTCGAGGAGAAGAAGCCGACGTGGCCGCCGCCGCCCCCCTCTCGCAATCTCACGAATCCCGACGACAAGACCGGGGTGGAGAAGCGGTAGCTTCGGCGGGCGCGGAACGGGAGGCGCCGCGGCAGGGTCAAGGAGGCACGGTCCCCCCGTTTCGGATGAAGGCGTCGAGCCGCACGCGGAGATCGGGCGATTCGGCCAGATCGCGCGCCTCCCTCGCGAACGCGACGGCCTCGCCCGCTTGCCCCGCGCTCCCCCGCGCGGCGACCAGTCGAAGGAGGACGGTGAGGAGCGTCTGGCGGGTGCCGGTGTAGGTCGGGTCGGCCTCGAGAACGCGCCGAAGCGCGGCCGCCGCCTCCTCGTCACGCCCCAGGCGGACGAGGGTCAGGCCGAGGTTGGCGCGTGCGAACAGATCGCCCGGGTAAAGGCGCAACGCGTCGTCGAACATGGCGAGGGCGTCCTGGACACGGCCGACCTGAGCGTACGCGACCGCGAGGTACGCGCTCGCTCCGGGCACCGTCGGCTGGAGGCTCCGCGACGCCTCGAGATGCGGGATCGCCTCGGCGGACCGGCCCTTGCCAACCAGGATCGAGCCGAGGGACAGCTGGGCGCCCCACGATCCTGGGTACTTCGCGACCGCGTCCGCGTACAGCGATTCCGGCGTGGCGAACGCGGCGCTTCGTTTCAGGGTGCACGCTCCGAGCGCCGCGAGCGAGGCCAGTCCCAGCACGAGGCCCAGCCGGCGTCCGCGCGCGCCGCGGGAGGACGCCAGAGCGGTCGCGGCCGCCGCGACCCACACGATCGGGCCCAGGCTCGGCAAGTAAAGGAACCGGTCCGCGGCGTCCGAGTAGATCAGGTAGAAGTAGTCCACGAGGCCGAGAACGGGTAGCAGCGTCAGGAAGAACCAAAGAGCCGCGGCCAGCGGGGCCCTCCCGATCCGCCGCCGCGCGGCGACCAGCGCGGCAAGGACGGCCACGACGGCGAGGAGGGGAAGCCAGGACGCCCAACGATGGGGATCGATCTCGGAGCGCGGGTAGACGAAGGCCAGCTTCGCCGGCCACGCGACCTTCCCCGCGTAGAACCCCACGAGGCGCCCCGCCAGAGCGAGCCGCTCGGCGAGATCCCGGTGAAGCCAGGCCACCCCCACCCCGCGGACCAGGCCGCGCTCCGCCACCCATGTCACCACCCCGGCCGCCAGGCCCAGCGCGAACAGCGGCGTCACGCTCGCCATGTCGCGGCCGGTCAGCCGGCCCCTCTTCCACCCGACCAGCAGGAGGACGGCAGGGGGCAGGACCAGCGTCACCGTCTTCGACAGGAGCGCCGCGGAGAATGCCACGAGGGTCAGGGCGTACCAGATACGGCCCGTCGCGCGCGACGGCGTCTCGCCCTCGACGGGACGCGAGCGGAAGTAGGCCCACAAGGCGGCGAGCAGGAAGAGCGTGGAGAGGACGTTGCGCCGCTCCGTGATCCAGGCCACCGACTCGACCTGGACCGGATGCAGCGCGAACGCCGCCGAGGCGAACCAGGCTCCTCCGATCCCGAGTCCGCGGAGCACGCGCCAGAGCAGGAGAGCGTTCAGCGCATGGAGGACGATGTTGACCGCGTGGTAGCCGCGCGGCTCGGAGCCCCAGAGGTGGTGCTCGATCCAGTACGAGGTGTAGGTGAGCGGGTAGTAGATACCCTGGGGCCCCCGGAGCTCCACCCAGGTCTCCCCGAGACCGCCGGCCGTCCTGAGACGGTCGTTGCGCTCGACGTTCTGGCGATCGTCGGAGACGAACGATCCGTCGAGCGCGGGCAGGTAGACGACGATGCTCGCCGCGGCGAGGAGGGCGGCGGCCGCCAGGACTCTCAATCGGTCCCGGCCGGGAATCGCGGAACCGGGTTCGTCGGCGGCTTTCCGGTGCGGATTCACGACGGGGGATTATGGGGGCGACGTTCGAGGCCGTCCAGTGGACAGGGGACCGCCCGGGGCGTCGATGCTCGACGCCCCGTTCCGAGCGCCGTCGTCCGGAGCGCTCCCGAGATCCCGTCGCTCCGGCCGGCGCCCCTTGAGT
>JAIQFR010000056.1 GCA_020073205.1 Terriglobia bacterium | reverse complement strand
CGTTCTCTTCGACGCGCTGCGCGCACGCCACAAGCTCGAGCCCTGGAATCGATGGCAACGGGAACTAGCTTCTCGCGAAACAGCGGCTCTGGAAAAGGCCGCCGAGGCGGACACGACCACCACGAGCCCCGCGGCCCACGCCCGCTCCACTGCTCGGGCAAGAGGATCGGTCCGGTAGCTCTCCATCGGTGCGTGGCCGAGGGAGAGATTGAGCACCCGGATCCCATACCGCGCGCGCTGCGCGATGGCCCAGTCGATCGCCTCGATTACGTTGCTGACGTAACCCGTGCCCTGCCCGTCGAGAACCTTGAGCGAAACGAAGGTCACGCCGGGCGCGACGCCACCCACCGCTCCGTTCGTGCCGGATCCGCCGATGATCCCCGCCACGTGCGTCCCGTGGCCGAACGCGTCCGTGTCCCGCGGCGTCGAGCTGGTGAAGTCGACGCTGGTGAGGATCCTGGCACGCTCGATCGCGTCCGACGCAGCGATTCCAGAGTCCACCAATGCGACCGTGACTCCGCGCCCCGTGTAGTTCAGGACCCTGGTGATCCGGTCCGCGCCGATCGAGGGAACCGCGATGTCCATGGAGCTCACGACCTGACGGTCCGGCGATATCGCCAGCACGCGTGGATCGCTCGCGAGACGTGCGATCTCCCTCGAGGACATCCACGCCGATACCGCGTGGATCCCCGCGAGCTTCCGGTGGACCTTCGAGCCGTGACCCATCAGGTCAGGAAGATCCGATTCCTTCACCTTCGCGCCGTAGGTGACGATCACGCGGACGTCGCCACCACGGACCGACGCGAGGTCGGGAGCGACCTTCGCATGCCCTGGCGCTGCGAGCGATGCGGTTGCCAGCGCCATCACGACCAGGGTCGCGAGCACTGCCTTCGCCGCCTTCTCTCTCGATCGCGTTCTCATCTTCGTCCCCCCCTTAATCTCGAAACGCTTTGGATCCTTGCGGGGAGAGACGAAAAGCAAGAAAGACGCCCGCGCGAGGACGCGCGGC
Organism: Terriglobia bacterium; assembly: GCA_020073205.1. Lineage (NCBI taxonomy): Bacteria > Pseudomonadati > Acidobacteriota > Terriglobia > Terriglobia bacterium. The sequence goes on along the minus strand of JAIQFR010000056.1, from coordinate 25,886 downwards.
ACCGCCTCCATAAGATCATTGGAATGTTCTAGTTGCGTCGTGTCGAGGCGATGACGTCTCGATGAACGTCCGGCCGGCGGCGTCTCAACATGAGATGAAACGCGAGGGATTGCGTCGCTATGTTACTGATATTAAGTGATTTGAATGTTGATTCGCACGCTCGGACGGCGATGTCTCAGACTGCGACGGCCGGGAGGGGGAGAGGTTGGACGAGCCGAACAAAACGAGGGCTACGCGAAATTGCGCTTCGAAGTCGCGAGCGGGTTCTCAACCCCCGGGATCGGGTGAGAACCTCCAACGGAAAGGCCGTCGGCCTGCAGGCGGCTCTCGATCGCGTCCAGGATCTGCTCGGTCGTGGCTCCGTCGGTGGGGAACGACGCATGCGTCGCGAGAAGGTGAACGGCCTGGGCGATGCCGAATCGCGCATCGATCGGATCCGCCTGAACCTGCTCGAGCATCTCCTGCGCTCTCTCCGCGAGCTGTCTGGGCTGGTGCTCGTGCGTCAGCACGAGGAACAGGTCGCCCCCGAACCGCACCAAGGTCTCTCCGACCCTCGTCAGCGCCGCGAGCCGGCGCGCGGCCTGTCCGAGAATCCGGGCCGCCGCGGTGGGGCCGAGAGTGCGTTGGACCTCCTCGAGCGCCGTGACGCGGAATGCGACGATCCCGAGGCCAGAGCCGACTTCGGCGGCGCGGTCGATCCTGCACCCGGCCTCGATGTAGAAGAACCTCGAGTTGGGAATACCCGTGAGCGGGTCGGTGAGGCTCTCGGGGCGCGTCTCGGACAGGCGGCGGGCATTCTCGATCGCCTGCGCGACGTACCCGCCGACGGCCTGTAGCAGTCGGAGGTGGTCCGGGCCATAGGCGAAGCTGGCCCCGTGGTAGAGCGCGAGGACTCCGACGTCCTCGAATCCCGTCGCCAGAGGCGCGACCAACGACGAGCGGAGTTCGGACACTTCGGGGTCGAAGGAGAGGTCCTCCAGGTCCGACCGCGACCCGTCCCGCTCGAGCGGGCGATCATGGCTTCTCCCAATGTAAGCACGACGGTGGAGCGCCGCCCAGCCGGAGAGCCGCTCTCCGACGGGGATCTCGACCTCCTTGAGCCGCGCAGCGGCCTGCCCGGTCGCGAACTGGGCCACGAGCCGCCGGCGATCGTCGTTGTAGAGGTACACGACCAGGGCCCGATACGGGACCAGGTGCGCGATCTTCGCGGACAGCAGGGTCAGGCTCTCGTCGAGCCCAAGGTGGTGGCCGACCGTGCGGGCGATGTCGTAGAGAGCGCGCTGTTCTCGCTGCGACGAGGTGATCTCGTCGTAGATTCGGGATCGGCTGGACGCGGCGGCGATGGGCGAGGCGTGCCTTTCGGCGAGCACCCCGTCCGCGCGTGAACCTGGCCCAGGCGGCGCGGCCGACGCCGCGGTCACGGCGCGGGAGGCGGCCTCGAGGGAGGGGAGGGCCGGAAGGAACGCCTCGACCACCGACGGGTCGAACATCTTTCCGCGTTCGCGCTCGAGGAAGGCGATCGCCTCCGAGGCCGGCAGAGCCTTGCGGTACGGGCGATCCGACGTCAGCGCGTCGTAGCAATCCGCGACCGAGAGGACCCGGGCGCCCACCGGGATGTCCTCGCCGGCGAGCCCGTCCGGGTACCCCGTTCCGTCCCATCGCTCGTGGTGATGCCGGACGATCGGCGCCAGCGGGTAGGGGAAGGGCACCACCGATAGGATGTCCGCCCCGACGCGGGGGTGGATCTTCATCTTCTCGAACTCTTCGGGGGTCAACCGTCCGGGCTTGGTGAGGATGTACTCGGGAACGGCGATCTTGCCGACGTCGTGGAGCAGCGAGGCCGCCTTGAGCGCCTCCATCTGCGGACCCGAAAGCCCGATGGCGCGTCCGATCCCCAGGCTGAAGTGCTGCACCCGCCGGAGGTGATCCTCGGTGTTCTCATCCTTGGCCTCGATCGCGAGGGCCAGCGCCTCGGTCACTGCGCGGTAGTGCTCGGCCGACTGTTGCGAGTGCCGCTTCTCCTCCTCCGCCTGCCGCGAGCGCGCCCGGTAAGCGAGGTGCATGAGGTAGACGAACGGCGTCGCGAGGAGGAAGGATCCGAAGTGTCCCCGCTGGATGAAGAGGGTCAGGAGCACCGCCAGGGAGGACCCGGCCAAGAACGAGGGGACGGACCAGATGTAGTTGGCCCGCAGCGAGGATCCGGCGTGCTCTTCGCCGGAGAGGTGGATGGCGAGGGAGATCAGGCCGAGGTTCAATGAGGAAAACGCTGCCGAAGACGCCAGGATCGGCACGATGTCGCGCAGTGGGTCCACCGCCCCCACCGGGCCCCCGAGAGCCAGGTAGATCACTCCCGAGACCGTCGAGGAGATGCCGACGACGCCGGCATTGAACGCGATCCGGTGTGCCGGGGGTCTCTGTTGGCTTCTGCCGGGCAGAAGCGATGTCGCGACCGCCGACAGGACGCTCGCTGCGGCCGACGCGCCGAGACCGAATGTCATCAGGGTCGCGGAAACGAACGCGAATGCGGGCGAGAGGCTGCCGCCGACGGGGAGCGGTACGCGGACCCAACCCGCAGCCACCGCGAGTCCCACGAAGAGGAGCGCGTGGGCGTCCAAGGCTGGCGGGCGGACGAGCATCGCCGCCACGGCGGCCGCGGCGCCCGCGACACTCACCGCGACGATGAACGACCCGGACGCGCCCGGTACCCCACGGGGACCCGTCAATGCGAACGCCCTCCGGAGCGCCACATGCGGGCGTAGCCCTCCCTGGTGCCGATTCGAATTCGTCCTGACGGTTCCGATCCCATGCCGCGTGCCGACAAGCGAGAACATAGGTTCCGAAATGGGAGAAGGCAAAGCCCGCAGTATCACGTTCTACTTAATTAATTGAATCTAGGGGGGCGGCGGGGGGGGCGGATCCAGAACCGGATTTGGGGAAGGTGCGGCAGGATGACCTTCCGGCCGCCTATCCGAACGGTGTTGTCGGTCGCCCCAGAGATTCTGCTTGAGTTGTTCTATGCTCCATCGTATAGTCAACCTATTCGAACGGCGGGAACCAACAGGGGTGGAGTCAACGAATGTATAGAACGAATGCCGACGTGGCGAGAAGGGTTTACAGGGCCCTCAAGACCCCGTCCGACAACAACCCGCGCACCGATCCGATCCTTGCCTTTTACTTCAAGGGCAAGGAGGACTACATCATGATGCGGTGCAACAAGGATCCGGAGATCTCGATCAAGGGGAAGGACCAGATCGCCGGAGAAGTGAAGTTCTTCGCGTACAGCGACTTCGCGGATTACGGCGAGTCGGATGTTCTCTTCAAGCTCAAGGACGAGATCACGCTGATCGAGCTGTACAGGAAGGGAGCCATCGAGGCGAAGTCGTTCAAGTCATGGGACGAGTTCGTCCGCTGGCTCGACGCGCTGGACGAGAACGGAATCCAGATCTCACTCAAGCTGCCGTGCCTCGTCTACGCCGCCGTGCGAAACCAGCAGCCCTCCATGCAGAATTTCATCGTGGAGGCGATCAAGAAATCGCTCAAGACCGGGTTGGAGTGAGCCGGCGCTCACGAGCGGCCGAGCCGCTCGGACCACGCGTCGAGTCGCGCGAGGCCCTCGCGCAGAGCCGCCGCGTCGGCTCCGGGATCGGTGAGACGCCGCTCCAGCCTGGCGCGGAGGAGGCACGATGCCTCCTCGGGGCTGAGGAATCCGAGCGGCTCACCCTCGGGGCCGATCAACTCCACGCACCTCGACCGGAGCAACGCGATTCCTTCGTCGGATGAGGGGTCGAGCAAACGGACCAGCCTTCGGCCGATGCGTTCCTCGATCGGACCGGGCCGCCCATCGCCGGCCAGCGTGACGCGAAGGCTCGCGCCTCGGGTCGATTCCGGGACCGGATGCTCCACGGAGGTGCCTCAAGCGCATCGTACCACGAAGCGGGGTCGAGGAGGCGGGTCAGTCGCCGAGGCCGAGGGAGTCCCAGTCGGGGTGGCGCGGTGGCGAGTCGGGGCGGGCGAAGAGGTAGCCCTGCGCGCACCGGACGCCCGTCTCCATGAGCGAGACGAGTTCGCCGACGCGCTCGACCCCCTCCGCCACCACGCCGATCCCCGTGGCATCGGCGAAGCGACGGATCGTCGTGATCAGCTCCCGCTTGATCGTGCTCGCGTCGAGGTCTCGGACGAGCGTCATGTCGACTTTGATGAACTCGGGAGCGATCTCGGCGATGGACTGCAGTCCCGCGTAGCCGGAGCCGACGTCGTCCATCGCGAGCCTCAAGCCGCTCGAGCGGAGTTGGCCCAGGGTGCGCCGGAATGCGGTGAAATCGCGGACGCGAGTGTGCTCGGTGATCTCCAGTACGATCTGGCTTGGGGCGAGGCCCGCGTCGCCGAGCCGCCGCAGGAACGTGCCGTCGGTGAACTCCGGATCGTGGAGCCCGTCGGGCTCGACGTTCAGGAAGAGCACCTGGTCGGCCGCGATGCCCGGCACCCTCTCGATCGCGCGGAGCCGGCAGAGACGCTCGAGGGTGAAGAGCGTGTCGTGGTCGTGGGCCGCCTTGAACAGGAGGTCCACGCTGTCGAACCGGACCCGGGGCACTCGGCTCAACGCCTCGTAGCCGATGATCCGCCGCGCGCTCACGTCGACCACGGGCTGGTAGACCGTTCGGACGAGTCCGAGCCTCAGGATCCGCGAGAGCTCGTCGGTGAGCCCCCGATCTTCGACCGCCTTTTCGGCCAGCGCGTCCGCGAACGCTTCGTCGAGGCTGCGGTAGACGATCCGGTCGAGACGAATGCCCGGGTCGTTCGTCATGAGCGCGCCGCCCACGTAGCAGGAGAACCGGTCGAGCACGTCGCGGGGGAGGCTCCGGCCGAGGTGGAACCTGAGCCCGCGCCGCAGCCTCTCCCGGACTCCGGCGAGATCTTCCGCCGAGACCGGCCGTCCGGCGCGTGGCGGTCCGAGGACCAGCACGAACGCATTGCCGCTCAGGCTGGGCTCGAAGACGCGATCGTCCCGGCGCAGTCGACGGGCGCGGTAGCGGTCCAGGAATCGTGCGATGGTCCGGACCACGCGGTCGTACGCGTGCCAGCCGCCAGTGCAATCCACCACGTTGCGCTCGAGGACGGTGATGGAGAGGATGCCGAGCCGGCCCCGCTCCGCGAGAGAATCCCCGATCCTCTCGAACAGGTCCGGAAGCACCGGGAGGACCGAACCCTGCGCTCCGTCCCGGGGGAGCGCGTCCTCGGCTCTGGACACGCTCATCGGGCGGGACGCCCCGCGGGACTCCTGCGAGCGGTCGGCTCCGGCCGGGACCCGAGCGCGTCGACGTCGGCGTCGCCGATGTCGAACCCCTTGTGGCGCGCCACGCGGTTCCTGCCGTCGGCCTTGGCCTTGTAGAGCGCCTGATCGGCGTGCCGGATCAGGTCGGTGCTGTTCTGGCCGTCCACCGGGAATACCGCGACGCCGCCGCTGATGCTGAGCACCCCGTCCGGCTGCGTCTCGCGGTGCGCGAAGGGATGGGTCGCGATCGCGTCGCGGATCCGCTCCGCCGCCTGGAAAGCCTGCGTTCCGTCGGTGAGCGGCATGGCGACGATGAACTCCTCTCCGCCGTAGCGGCCGGCCAGGTCCTGCGGTCGGAGGCTTCGGCGAAGGACGTCCGCGACCCCCCGCAGGATCTCGTCGCCGGCCTGATGGCCGTTGGAATCGTTGTATCTCTTGAAATGGTCGATGTCGAACATGAACACGGCGAGCGGCTGCGCGCGGCGACCGGCGGCATCGATCAGGATCCCGAGCGACTTCATGAAATGTCGCTTGTTCACGAGCCCGGTGAGCCCGTCGTGATTCGCCTGCTCCCGCAGGGCCCGCACGTTCCTGACGTTGCGGTAGGCGATGGACCCGAGGTTCGTGATCATTTGGAGGACGAGTTTCTCGTCCCTGGGCCTGATCGCGGGGTCGCCGACGCACAGGACGCCGATCAGGTAGTCCTGGTTCTCGCCGTGATGCACCAGTGGGCCGACCAGGCTGAGCCGGAACGCGGGATGGTTGCCCTCGACGTTCCTCCCGTCGGTGCGCGAGAGATTCAACCAGTCCTCGCCCATCATCTCGACCTTGTTCTCCGCGACCCAGCCGATCTTCCCCTCGCCGATCCGGACGCGAGTGGCGGTTGCGGGAATCTCGCCCAGGCCCCGCTGATCCCTTAGATAGATCTCCTGGAGGTTCGCCACCTCCTCGCCGGGGGAGCGCACGAGGAACAGCAGCATCTGCTGCGGCTCGAAGATCTTCTCGGTCAGGTCGAAGAGGTGCTTCGGGATGTCGTTGGGGTCGAGATAGGAGTTGTTCAGCTCGCGAACGAGTCCCGGCAGGGAGCGGGACAGATTCGTCAGGGAGCGCTGCTCGTTCCTCATCTTCGAGGCGAGACGGGTCTGCTCGCGGGACTGTCCCTCGAGGCGGGCGATCTCCGCCGTGAGGCGCTGTGCGGCCCGCTGGATCTCGCCCAACGCTCTCCGGCCCAGCAGGAATCCGACGACGGAGGCTGCGGCTGCCGCGATCAGGACCACCGACCATTCCGAGAGGCTGAACGGGTCCGCCACGTCACCCTCGCCACCGGGCGCATCTGTCCCCGGCGACCTGCCATGGTGCACCTGCGGAACATGCAATGTCCGTTCCCCAGCAGCCGCCGGGTCACTGACACTCGAAGCTCAGATCCGGCAACGAGATGCGGAGCGGGAATCGGACGTCGCGCGGGGACTGGCGCTCCGTACTGCTCAAATTTGGAGCCGAGGGTGACAGGGAGCGTCAGTGTCGGTCCTCCGTGACGGCGACCGACCATGTAGAATGAGCGACGTGCTTCGCATCAGCGAGATCTTCCACTCGATCCAGGGGGAGTCGACGCACGCCGGGCTTCCCTGCGTCTTCGTCCGCCTCGCCGGCTGCAACCTGCGCTGCCGCTGGTGCGACAGCGCGTACGCCTTTCACGGTGGCCGCGCGATGACCGTGGCGGAAGTGGTGGCGGAGGTCGAGCGCTACGGTTGCCCTCTGGTCGAAGTGACGGGGGGGGAGCCGCTGTTCCAGGCCGACGCCTTGCCCCTGATGGCGGAGCTTCTCCGTCGTGGTCGGCGCGTCCTGCTCGAGACCGGAGGGAGCCTTCCCATCGAGGGGGTGCCCGATGGCGTGATCCGAATCCTCGACGTGAAGTGTCCCGGCAGCGGGGAGGCCGAATCGAACCGATGGGAGAACCTCGAGAGCCTGAGACCCGTGGACGAGGTCAAGTTCGTGATTGCCGGACGCGAAGACTATGTATGGGCGGCGGGACAGGTGCGCCGCCGAGGCCTCGCGGACCGCGGGACGGTCCTGTTCTCACCGGCTCACGGCGAGATCGAGCCCGGCGAACTCGCGCGGTGGGTCCTCGAGGATGCGCTTCCCGTCCGCGTGCAGATCCAGCTCCACAAGGTGCTCTGGCCGGGGGTGGAGCGAGGCGTGTGATGCGCCGTGCGGTCGTGCTCCTCTCGGGGGGGCTGGACTCCGCGACGACCCTCGCGGAGGCGGTCCGGCGGGGCTTCGAGGCTCACGCGCTGACCGTCCGGTACGGTCAGCGGCACGAGATCGAGATCGAGAGCGCGGCGGCGGTGGCGCGGTCCGAGGGGGCGGCGTCCCACCGGGTCACGTCGGTCGATCTGGCGTTCGCGGGTGGATCGGCCCTGACCGATCCCTCGATACCCGTCCCGAAGGCACGGGCGGAAGAGGCGATCGGCGCAGGCGTCCCGTCGACCTACGTCCCGGCGCGCAACACCGTGCTGCTATCGCTCGCGCTGGCCTGGGCCGAGGTGCTCGGGGCGAGGGATCTCTTCATCGGCGCGACCGCGGTGGACTACAGCGGCTATCCCGATTGCCGGGCCGCGTTCCTCGAAGCGTTCGAGACCCTGGCGAGCGTCGCCACCAAGGCGGGGAGCGAGGGCGAGCGCTTCGTCGTCCACGCGCCGCTCCTTCGGATGGGCAAGGGCGAGATCGTCCGCCGAGCCCTCGAGCTTCACGTCGACCTCTCTCTCACCTGGTCGTGCTACGACCCGGCCCCGGGGCGGGTGCCGTGCGGCCGGTGCGACGCGTGCCTCCTGAGAGCGAAGGGATTTCGCGAGGCGGGAGTTCCGGATCCGGGTCTGGGAGCGCGCCGGCGATGAGGGTCGCGGCGTTCCTGATGCTCTCGATCCCGCTGGCCGCGATGATCGTCGGGTTCTTCGCGGCGCTCCGCGCCATGTTGCGGAGTGGAGCGGGCGGCTCGTCGCGGAAGGTTCGCCCGGGAGGCGAGTCCACGCCCCGGCGCTCGTGATCGGCCACCGCGTTTCGAAGGGCCGGATCGAGGCTATTCGGCGAGCCGGCGCTTTTCCACGACGAGCTTCTTCACCTCGAGCGCCAAGGCCGCCACGCCGGGAGCGTCCATCTCCTCCATGCGGTTCGCGAGATCCTCCAGGAGCGCCGCATCCCGCACGGTCCGCTCGTGGAGCGTCGCCGCCATCTCGTTGAAGGCCAGCTCGATCTCCTTCAGGTTGTCGCCGCGGCGCAGACGCATCCTGATCGCGTAGCGGCCGTCCCGCAGCTCCTGCAGGCACCGGCACACGTTGAACGACGCGCCGGCGGTCCGGTGGGTCTCGAGAATCCCGAGCAGGAAGCCACCCCCCAGGAATGCCAGCGAACCGATCAGGATGAGACCGACCTGGAACCGGTCCTGGGCCGCGAAGTACGATTTGAGCTCCGGTGCCACCCGGATCGCGGTCAGCGAGCTCTTCTGGTTCAGGGCGAACAGGGCGAAGTTCAGCAGCAGCAGCAGAACGAACGCCGTTCCCATGGTGATGGACGTGACGCGCAGCTGGTACCTGCGGTTGACCAGGAACCGGCGCCTCCGGAACACGACCTGGCTCCAAGGAATGCTCCCGGTGATCGGCCGCACCAGGACGTCCGCGGACGCGGGGCTTCGCTCTTGGGTGGCGTCGATCATGGGCGGTCCCTCCTCTCGAAAAGCTAGGTTCCCGCGGGCGACCGGTCAAGAACCGCCGCGGGTCGCCAGAGGGGAGGAAACCTCGGGTTTGCTCCCGGAGGCGTTCCGGGGTTAGGATTCGCGCGGCCGGGTCTCATCGGGCCCGGGGAGGGCCGCATGGAGAACAAGATCGTCGTCCACATGAAGGACGGGACGGTCCACAAGGGGGTCACGCAGGATTTCGACCCGGCGTCCCCCGCATTCCACGTGCTCCCGGCCGAAGGGGGTGGCGTGCCCCGACGGGTCGCGGTCGAGGGCATGAAGGCCCTGTTCTACGTGAAGGACTACATCGGGAACAGGGACTTCGTCGCCCGCCAGCAGTTCGACGAGGCGCAGCGATCGGGGCGGCGGACGATCCTGACGTTCACGGATGGCGAGACGATGTGGGGGTTTCTCGGGGAAGCCTCCGATGCCGGGCCCGGATTCCACTTCTTCCCGCTCGACGAACAGGACAACAACATCCGCGTCTTCGTCGTGCGCTCTTCGCTCAAGGAAATGAAGGTCGTATCCTAGTCGAGAGGAGGACGCCGTGAACAAAGCCGAGCTCGTCGAGAAGCTGAGCGCGAAGACGGGGCTTTCGGCCCGCGACGCACGGGTTTGCGTGGACGCCCTCTTCGATCCCGACCCCGCCGTAGGGCTCATCGTCGCGGAAATGGTCGCGGGAGGAAAGGTGGCCATCAGCGGATTCGGGACGTTCGAGGCTCGCTCCAGGAAAGCGCGCTCCGGGCGGAACCCCCACACGGGGCAGACCCTCGATCTCCCCGCCACCCGCGCGCCGGCGTTCAAGGCCGGTAAGCCGCTCAAGGAGAGCCTGAGGAAGTAGGAGCGCCCGACCCGGGAGGGCCGGGGCGTACCTCCCGCTGGCCGCGCGCCCCCTGCTCCCTTCGGGCGCTTCAGGGCGATGAAACGCCCCGACCGGCCGCCGCGTCGCGATCGCGCGGGAGTCCGTGAGGAGGGGGGCCGACGACGGCGAACCTCCCGCGGGCGCGTCCTCCGGCGCGCGGCGGCCGCGGCGGTCGTCGTTCTCGTTCCGCTTGCCGCCGCGTGGCTCTACCTGTGGGTCCAGGTCGGTCGGCGCTTCGAAGGGCGGCTCTGGGATTTTCCGTCGCGGGTGTACTCGGACCGCCTCCTGCTCGCCCCGGGCTCGTCCGCGTCCCCCGACATCATCGCGAGGCGCCTCGACCGCTGCGGCTACGCTCGCGTCGAGGGTCCTCCGGCGAGCCCCGGCCAGTATCGCCGGCGCGGCGACCGGCTCGACGTGAACCTGAGGGCGTCGACGGGGCCCTGGGGCGAGACGCCGCCTCGCCGGGTCGTCCTGCGCATCTCAGGGGGGGTCGTCGCGTCGCTGGAGGGGGCCGGGGGCCGGTCGCTTCAGAGGATCGAGATCGAGCCGGAACTCCTGGCGCTCCTCTCCGGACCGCAGCAGGAAGAGCGTGAGGTCGTTCGCCTGGACGCGGTCCCCAAGCGGCTCGTCCAGGCGGTTCTCGCGGCCGAGGACTCCCGCTACTACTCGCACCACGGTGTCGATCCCATCGCGATCGTACGCGCCGCGTTCGCGGACGTCAGGAGCGCCCGCATCGTGCAGGGGGGGAGCACCATCACGCAGCAGACCGTGAAGAACCTCTACCTGGGCCAGGAGCGAACGTGGTGGAGGAAGCTGCACGAGGCGCTCCTGGCGATGGTGCTCGACGCCAGGTACTCGAAGGACCGTATCCTCGAGGTCTATCTGAACGAGGTCTATCTCGGCCAGCGGGGCTCCGTGGCCGTCTGCGGCGTCGAGTCGGCCTCGCGCTTCTACTTCGGCAAGGATCTCGCCGACCTCACGCTCGGGGAGTGCGCGATCCTCGCGGGCCTCATCCGGAATCCGGGCGGATACAACCCGTTCGCACACGCGGACCAGACGGTGGCGCGACGCGACCAGGTGCTCAGGGCGATGGCGGAGGAAGGACAGATCCGCGGGGCCGAGGTCGAGAAGGCGCGCTCGGAGCCCCTGCGCCTCGCCAGCGGGAAGGAGGGACATTCCCGCGCGCCGTACGTCGTCGATCTGGTCCGCGCCCAGCTCGCGGAGTTCTACACGCCGGCGCAGCTGGCCCGCGAGGGGCTAAGGATCTACACCACGCTGGATACGACCCTTCAAGAGGCGGCGCAGGAGGCGCTGCGGGACGGGCTCGAGCGGCTCGACCGGGAGCGGCACGCCCGCTCGAGGGAGACCGGCCGGAGGCTCGAGGGATGCGCGCTCGTCCTGCGCCCCTCGACCGGGGCCGTTCTCGCGCTGGTGGGCGGGCGGGATTACGGCGGGAGCCAGTTCAACCGCGCCGTCCAGGCTCGCCGGCAGACCGGCTCCTGTTTCAAGCCGTTCGTCTACCTGACCGGCTTCGAGGCCGCGATCCAGGGGCGCGAGGGCGGCCTGACGCCGGCGACCATCCTCGACGACAGCCCGCTCGAGATCTCCGCGGGCGGGCGCGTGTGGAGTCCTTCGAACTACGACGGTAAGTTCCGCGGACCGGTCACGGCGCGGGACGCTCTCGAGCATTCCCTCAACGTGCCGACCGTCCGCGCGGCCCTTCGCGTGGGGCTGAAGGACGTGGTGCGGACCTCGGAGCGCTGCGGTCTCCACGGTCTCGAGCCCTACCCCTCGATCGCGCTGGGGGCCCAGGAGGTCTCTCCCCTGGATCTCGCGGGGGCGTTCGGCGTGCTCGCGAACGGCGGCGATCGGGCCGAGACTCGGATTCTGGGCGAGGTCGTCACGAGGGACGGCGAGTTGCTGGAGCAGCGAAAACGGGCCGCGGTGCAGGTGGTGACGCCACAGGCGGCCTGGCTGGTGACGGACATGATGCGGGGCGTTCTCGTCCGGGGGACCGCGGCGTCGGCGGCGTCCCTCGGCTTCCGAGGCAACGCCGCGGGCAAGACCGGCACCACGGACGACACACGGGACGCATGGTTCGTCGGATTCACCCCGGACATCCTGGCCCTGGTCTGGGTCGGATACGACGACAACACGCGGACGGGATTGACCGGCGCTTCAGGGGCCCTCCCGATCTGGGTGGACCTGCTCCGCCGCGGCGGCCGGTTCACCGACGCCCCGTTCCCGGAGCCGGAGGGGATCGTCCGGGTCGACGTGGATCCCGAAAGCGGCGGGCTCGCGGTTGCAGGGTGTCCCACGCGGGTCGAGGAAGTGTTCGCGGAGGGGACCGAGCCCGTCGACGACTGCCCCCTTCACACGCGGGGTTTCAAGGGCTGGCTTCGCCGCGTCTTCGGCAGGTCGCGTCGATCGGGAGTTTGAGCCGCCCCGATCGAAGCCCGGGGTCTCTTCGCGCACTAGACGCGGACCGCTCGAGTTCCGTATGGCTCATCGAGTCGAGGTGACGGAAGCGTGGATGTGTCGGGCGACAGGGAAGCGGCCGTAGCCGGGCGCCGGCAGGCGGGGCTCACGTTCGTCGAGCTGTTGACGGCGCTCGCCGTGCTGATGATCCTCGCGGCCGCGGCGATCCCGGTCATGCGATGGGACGAGAAACGCCGCTTGGAAACCCATCTGCGCGGCGAGCTTCAGATCATGCGCGACGCGATCGATCAGTATCACAAGTACTCCGAGCTCGGGCTGATCCAGCAGACCGACGTGGCCCAGGAGCACTATCCCCGGAGCCTCGACGAGCTGGTGAAGGGCGTCGACGTCGGGGACCCCAACTCGCCGACCCCGAAGACCATCAAGTTCCTCACCCGAATTCCGATCGATCCGATGACGGGGCAGGCCGAATGGGGATTGCGCTCCTACCAGGACGATTGGGACAGCGACAGCTGGGGAGAGGAAAACGTGTACGACGTGTACAGCCTCTCGCCGGGCGTCGCGCTGGACGGCACCAAGTACAGCGAGTGGTGATGGCGCGTCCGGGGTGGACCGCGCCGTCATGAAGTCCTTTACACCGACCGCCGCCGCCCACTAGTATGACCTCACGTCGACCCTTATCGAACAGGGACGTCTTGCGCGAAGGGATGAAGCTCGGGGTCGATGGAGGGGGGTGGAGGATGGCACGACGGCGCGACCCGGCGGTCCGCTCGACGAGCCTGGGCGCGGCGCTCAGGCAGCTGGTCGACGCGATCGCTCGCAAGGTGGTCGATCGGGTGCAGCGTCAGATTCCCGAGCGTGAGCAGCTCCGACGGATCGAGCGACATATCGCGCGGCTTGCGCGCCGCGTCGAGACGGGACGCCGCCCGGGCGGCGCACGCCGCGTCGGAAGGCCCCGGTCGAATCGGCGCTGCAACGTTCGGGGGTGCGCGCGGCCGCACGTCGCGCAGGGGCTCTGCTCGAAGCACTACCAGGCGAGGCGGCGGAAGAACCTTCGAATGGCGGGCTAGCGCTCGACCTCGCGTACGGGACGGCCGGACTTGGTGCCGAAGGGGGGATTCGAACCCCCACGCCTCGCGGCGCCACCCCCTCAAGATGGTGTGTCTACCAATTCCACCACTTCGGCAGCCGGTCGATCATCCGCGGCGGGGCCGCGCGCCGGATTATACGTAGGCCGCTCGCACCCGTCGAGGCGCTACTTCTTCGCCGGCCCGGGCTGGGCCGGCGCGGCCGGCGCTGGCTTCACGTCGGAAAGCACCGACTTCCCACGCCCTTCCGACGGGGAGGACATCACGGACAGCGCCAGCGAGGTCAGCATGAAGATGATCGCGCTGATCGTCGTCGCCTTCGAAAGGAACGTCGCGGCTCCGCGCGCGCCGAACACCGTCTGGCTCCCGCCCCCGCCGAACGCTCCCGCCAGGTCGGCGCGCTTGCCCGTCTGGAGGAGCACCACGAGAATCAGGAACACCGCGACGATGATGTGGATCCCGAGCAGGATGTACGTCATGCAAGCCTCGCCTGGTCAACTGCTTCCAGGAACCCGCGAAGTCTAGCACGCGCGTCGGCGGCGTCGCAAGAAGCGCGGCCGTCGACGTCGGCGGGAGACGCCGTCACGACGCGGCGGCGACGATCGCGGCGAAGGATGCCGCGTCGAGCGAAGCCCCTCCGACGAGCGCGCCGTCCACTTCGGGAAGACGGAGGAGCTCAGGAGCGCTCGCGCCGGTGACCGATCCGCCGTAGAGGATGCGGATCCGGGACGTGGCGGAGGCGGAGAACATGCCCCCGAGCTGCTCGCGGATCATCCGGTGAACCTCCTGCGCCTGGTGCGGCGTGGCGCTCCGGCCCGTCCCGATTGCCCAGACCGGCTCGTAGGCGATCACCACCTCCGAGCCCTCCGATACGGCGAGCTTGCCCAGGCCGAGTCGGAGCTGCCGCTCCACGACCGCAAGGGTCCGCCCCTCGTCCCGTTCCTTCTCCTGCTCCCCGACGCAGAGAATCGGAACGAGGCCGTGCCGCCGCGCGGCCGCGACCTTGCGCTGGATCCTCTCGTCGTTCTCGCCGAAGTGGATCCGACGCTCGGAATGGCCGACGACCACGAGCCGCACTCCCATCTCCGCCAGCATGCGGGGGGAGACCTCCCCGGTGAACGCGCCGCGGTCCTCCCAGTGCAGGTTCTGTGCGGCGAGCAGAACGCGGCTGCCCGCGAGGCGGTCGGCAACCGCGCGGAGGCACGGGAACGCCGGTGCCACGGCGATCTCTACGAATCGCTCGGATTCCACCCTCGGGAGGAGGTCGTCCAGCAGGGCCACGGCCCAGGCCTCGCTGAGGTTCATCTTCCAGTTGCCGACGACGAGAGGCGTGCGCCCGGGCGCGGTCATGACGCGTCGTCCAGCGCCTCGACGCCGGGCAGGGGGAGGCCCGAGAGGAACTCGAGCGACGCCCCCCCGCCGGTGGAGACGTGGGTCATGCGGGAGGTCAGCCCGAATTTCTTCACCGCCGACGCGGTATCGCCCCCTCCCACCACCGAGACGGCGGCGGAGGTGGCCAGCGCCTCGGCGACCTTGCGAGTCCCGTGCGAGAACGCCTCCGTCTCGAACTTGCCCAAGGGGCCGTTCCAGAGCACGGTGCGAGCCTGGGCGATCCTCGAGGCGAACAGCTCCGCCGTCTTCGGGCCGATGTCGACGCCGGCCTCGTCGCCGACGACGTCGACCCCCGCGGTGACGTGGTGCACGTCGTCCTTGCCGCCCACGGTCACCACGTGATCCACCGGCAATAGGAAGTCCTTGCCGGCGGCGCGAGCCCTCTGCACCAGCGCTTTGGCGAGGGTCGTGCGGTCCTCCTCGATGGGGGAGAGGCCGGTCGGCCTCATGAACGCCTTGAGAAACGTGTAGGCCATGGCGCCGCCCACGAGGAACAGGTCCACGTGCGGGAGCAGGTTCTCGATCAGCTCGATCTTGTCCGAGACCTTCGCCCCGCCGAGGATCGCCACGAAAGGGGACTCCGGGTT
The DNA here is from genome assembly GCA_020073205.1 of Terriglobia bacterium. NCBI lineage: Bacteria > Pseudomonadati > Acidobacteriota > Terriglobia > Terriglobia bacterium. Next base: position 10,516 of record JAIQFR010000056.1, on the reverse strand, counting down.
CTCGAGCAGGCGGCCCAGGTGCTCGAGCTCCGCCTCCATGAGGAGCCCCGCCGCCGCGGGCTTCAAGAGCGCCGGCACGCCCGCGGTGGAGGCGTGGGCGCGGTGCGCCGACCCGAACGCGTCGTTCACGTAGAGGTCGCCGAGGCGCGCGAGCGCCGCCGAGAAGGCGGCGTCGTTCGCCTCCTCCTCCTTGTGGAATCGGACGTTCTCGACCACGAGAAAGCCGCCCGGCTCGATCTCGCGGGAGGCCCTCTCGGCGTCGTCACCGATGCAGGTAGAGGAGAAGGCCACCGGCTTCCCGAGAAGGACCGCGAGGTGGTCGGCGACGGGCTTCAGCGAGAATTCGGGGGCCGCCTTCCCTTTGGGGCGGCCGAGGTGCGACGCCAGGACCGTGCGGGCGCCTCTCTCCGACAGGAGCGTGAGGGTGGGCAGCGAGGCGGAGATCCTCGTATCGTCGCCCACCTTCCCGTCCTTGATCGGCACGTTGTAGTCCACGCGGCAGAAGATCCTTTGGCCCCGCTCGATCTCGAGCCGCCGGACGTTGAGCTTTCTCGACATGGTCGGGACCTCCCTAGCGACGAGGCGCGGTCCGCCGTGCAGCCGCTCGGAGTCGCGGCCGCGCCGGGAAGATCGCCTCCATCGCGTGGCGCTGCTCCGCGGTCAGTGAACGGAACATCGCGTTGTGACGCCGTATTCGCTCACGCTTCATGATCGCGCGCAGGGTCCTCGCGACGCGCTCCCGCATGAATCGGTCCTCGCGGGCGTACGCTCGGAGCAGGTCGGGGATCTCGCTCCGCGTGCCGATGCGCTCCGCGGCGGTCAGAACCTCGGGATCCAGCCGCCGGGTGGCATCCCTCAGGATCGACCGAAGATCGCTCACGGCGACTCGGCTGCCGACGCGGGCCAGCTCGAGGTGCGCTTTCGCGCGGACTCGTCCCATCGGATCGAAGCCGTTGGTCTGGGGATCGGCGCGCACCCCCGCCGCGATCCGGTCGATCACGTCCTTGAGGCGGTAGATCAGCGACTTCTCGCCCAGCGCCCCGGCCACCTCGACGAGGATCTGAAGGGGCAGGGCCTCCTCGACCCGGTCGAAGGCGTCGGCGAGCGCCCGCGCCCGTCTCGGGCCCAGCGCCTTGAGCACCATCCCGACGCGCGTGCAGAACTCGGGGTCGTGGGCGCGCCGCTCCATCTCGGTCACGAGCGGGCTCACCGCCGGGGAGCCGCAGGCGGCGAGGCGGTGGACCGCCTCGTTCCAGACCGAGTAATCGTCCGATCGCAGGCTGGCCACGAGGCCGCGGATCGCCGAAGCCTCCCTGGCGACGTGGGGCGCGCCCTCGGCCTCGATCTCCCGCGCCTTCTGCGCCACCGCCGGCACCGAGTCCTGCGCCAACCGCTTCAAGAGGCTCCTCCGCGCGGAGACCCTGAGCGTCGGAAGCAGAGCGAAGGCGGCCAGCCGGACCCGGGGTTCCTCGCCGGGATCGAGCAGCAGCGCGAGCACCTGCCCGATCGCCCGCTCCTGGCCGGCGGCGTACTGCTCGAGGAGCGCCTGGACCGCGGCGAGACGCACGTCCAGGACCCTCTCCTTCTTCACGGATCGCTCGAGCGCGGCAACGACCGACGCCGACGGATATCGAGCCAGCGAGCGCGCGGCGGTCTCCCGAACCCTCGCATCCCGATCGAGGAGCATCGCGACGAGCGGCTCCCGGCTTCTGGGATCCTGGATCAGCGCGAGGAGCGGCATCGCGTTGACCCGGATCCGGGGGTTGTCCGCCTCGAGCGCGTCGATGAGCGCGTCGACCGCCCGGGCTCCCTTGTTGCAGAGCCGCGCCTTGGCCGCCACCACGACCGAATCGCGTCGGCTCCCGAGACGCCGGACGAGCTCGGGAATCTCGGTTGCCCTCGACATGACGGTCATCTAGAGTTAGCTCGGACCCGCCGCACGCATCGCGACTCGCTGCGCGGTGGAAAGGCGGATTATGAGGCGATGGACATCCGCTGTCAACGGCCGCGCTCGCCGCGTCGCGGCGGCGTGCCTCATCGCGCTCGTGCTCCCGTCCCTCGTCGGCTGCCGTGAGCAGCGAGCCGACCGCCTCTACCGCGAGGCGGCACGGCGAGTCGAGCGTGGCGACCTCGCGGGCGCCGTCGAGAAGTACGATCGGCTCATCGCCGAGTTCCCCGGATCCCGCGCCGCCGCACGGGCGAAGTCCGACGTGGTTCTCTACCGAGGACTCCTCGAGGCGTCTCGCCGCTTTCCGGTCCGCCGGGCCGGCGATCTCCTCGTCCAGGTCGCGCGAGCCCTGGAGCGCTTCCGCGCGGCGACCGGCCGTTCACCGTCTTCGTTGAGCGAGATCGTTCCCGCGTACCTCGCGTCGACGCCGGTCGACCCGTGGGGACGGCCGCTCGAGTACCGGGCGAAAGCGGATGGCGGGTACACGCTTCGTTGTCGGGGCGCGGACGGCGCCGAAGGCGGCGAACGGGAGAACACCGATCTCGAGGTCGAGGACGGAAGATTCGTGAAGGGGAATCCGGAGGCGATCCCGTGACCGGCTTGCTGTTCGTCTGGGCCCTCGCTGCCCTCCTGCCCCGTTCGGCGATTGCCGTCCTTCCCTCGGGGTCCGAGTTCATGCTCGAGATCGCGGCGGACGAAGCCTCCCGGGCGCGAGGCTACATGGAACGGGAGAGGGTCGGACCCCGGGACGGGATGCTGTTCATTTTCGAGCGAGCCGACCGGCACGCCTTCTGGATGAAGAACTGCCGGGTCCCGCTGGACATCGTGTGGCTCGACGCGACCTTTAGGGTCGTCGACGTCGCGCGGAACCGGCCGCCCTGTCCTGCCGAGGGAGACTGTCCCGAGGTCGCCCCGGCCGAGTCCGCGTCATACGTGCTCGAGTTCGCGGGCGGGACCGCGAGCCGGGAGAGCCTCAAGAAGGGAGACCGCGTGGTGATTCTCTCGGAGCCGCCATTGCCGTGATCCCATGCGCGGGGATTCTGCTCGGTGCCCTGGCGCTCGCCGGAGCCGGCGGGGGGACCTCTCCCCCCGAACCGCCGGCCGTCGCGCCCGCGGGAGCCCCGGCGGAGACGCCGGGGGCCGACATGGACCTCCTCGACGAGGCCCGGCATACCGCACAGCGGTTGGAAAGGATCCGGGGTCTTCGCTTCGCTGGGATTCCGCCCGCGGTCAGGGCGGGTGAGGCGGCGAGGAAGGAGGCGGCATCGAAGCGGGTCGAGGCGGCGATTCCCGTGTCGACCCTGGTCGCTCGCGGCCGCGCGTGGGCCGACCTGGGCCTCGGTGGTGGGGACGCTCCCCGGAAGTTGCTCGAGGCTCTCGCCGACGACCTCCGCGGGATCGGTTTCGACGCCGTCGGCCGTCGCGTTCTCGTCGACCCGTCCCTCCTGCCCGCGGAGGACCTCGCACCGAAGGAAGGGGAGGACTCCACGTCGTCCCTACTGCTTGCGACCGGTGTCCGACCGGACGAGCCCGCGCTGGCGCACGTCCTGATGCACGCGCTCGAGCGGGGCCGCACCGGCGGCGATCCGATTGCCGGTACGACCGACGCCACCCTTGCCGCCTCGGCATGGGCGGAAGGGGAAGCGAACGTCGTCGCGGTCCTTTACCTCTTCGACGGGTTGGGCATAGAGAGCGAGGTGATCGAACGCGCGCTGGATCCGGGCCAACTTCTGGGGGGAACGCTGGTCCCCGCGTCGCTCGACCTCCTCCCGGGCGTCGAGGGGCTCTTGCTCGACTTCGTCTTTCGTGAGGGATACGCCCAGGCGGCCGGCTCGTACAAGCGAGGAGGTTTCAGGGCGCTCGACCGGGGGGCCGCCGGGCGGCGCACCACTCGAGATGTCCTGCACCCGGACCGCGCGCCCCTCGTGCCGGTTCAGATCCCGGAGCCCCCGGCGCCGAAGGGCTGGGTCCTCGCCGACCGTGACGCCCTGGGAGAGGAGGGGATCGTCGTCCTGGTCTCGTCGCTCACCGGCAAGGACAACCTCGGTCTCATGGCCGGCGACGGCTGGGCGGGGGACGCGCTATTCCGATTCGAGCCCGAGGGGTTGCCCGTCGGTCGGGACGGTCTCACGGTCTGGGTGAGTCGCTGGGTCTCCGCCGACGAGGCCGCGGAGTTCGAGTACGGGATCGAGCGAAGCCTCACGGGACGCTTCCCCGGCACGACTCTCGAGTCGCCGGCGTCCGGGGAGCGCCGGATGGTGGCGGCCGGGAGGGTCTTCAGTCTCTCCAAGACCGGGCAGGAGGTGACCCTCCAGATCTCGAGCGAGGCCGCCGGCGGACCGGCGGGCAAGGAAGCGCCGAAACGCTCTCCAGCAAGACGTAAGTCCAACAGAAGTAAGTAATTATAATAATTCAGACCAGGTCGGATTTGACAGAAGGGGAGTCGCCCCGTACTCTCACATCGTCATGCTGACCCCGGTTCGACTCTTGGCGGGCGCCTCGGTTCTCGGCGCCGTGGTCGTCGCGCTCCTGGCGCTGTCGGATCCCGCGCCGCGGTTCGTAGAGCTGCCGCTCGCTTCGGCGACTCCGGCTTCGAGCACCGCCGATCCAAAGCCCGCCGACTGGGCGGGGAGAGTCCGACCCCGCCTCGAGGCCATGCGGATCCCGATCCGGGGGAAGAACCTCGAAGCCCTGCTCCGGTCGGTGGATCGAAACGCGCGGCGGTTCGGGATCGACCCGCTCGCCGTTCTGGCCATCATCGAGATCGAAAGCGAATTCGACCCGATGGCGGTCTCTCCCCGGGGGGCCATGGGGCTGATGCAGCTCCGCGCCGATACCGCTCGGGAGCTCGCCGACGATCTGGGGATCCCCTGGCTGTCGGACGACATGCTGCTCGACCCGGACGTCAACGTGCTACTCGGGACCTTCTACCTGAGCCGGCTCATCGAGCGATTCGGGGATCTCGACGAGGCCTTGACGGCATTCCACGACGGGCCGGGGCGTGTCGAGATCTCGAAGATCCAGGCGGGCTCGGTCCAGCTCGAGTACGCCAATCGGGTCTGGGACGCGATCGTGCACTTCACCGTGCGGGCCATCGCCTGACCCCTCGCCGGCGCTCCCGCGCGGAAATATCGGCAATCCTTACACTTCCTTGACCCTTCGGGACCGCTATGCTAAGGTACGCGCCCTTTCGCACGTCTTGGGTCGGTTTCGACGCGAGGAACGCCCGATGTCGTCGCTGCCCTACGTTCCGATCCTCATCTTCATCCTGATCGCCCTGGCCTTCCCGCTGGCGGTTTTCGCCTTCACCCTGCTGATCCGGCCCGACCGACCGGTGCCCGAGAAGCTCGAGCGGTACGAGTGCGGGATCGAGAGCCAGGGGGAGGTCTGGGGCAGGTTCTCGGTGCAGTACTACGTCATCGCGGTCCTCTTCCTGATCTTCGACGTCGAAACCGTCTTCCTGTTTCCCTGGGCGGTCAGGTATCGTCACCTCGGTCTTTTCGGATTCGTCGAGATGGCGGTCTTCATCTTAGTTCTCGTCGTGGCTTACGCCTATGCCTGGAAGAAAGGAGCGCTCGAATGGGCCTGATCGAGGGCCGATTTGAAGCGGGCATCCTGACCACGACGGTCGATACGCTGTTCGATTGGGCGAGGAAGAACTCCCTCTGGCCGCTCACCTTCGGGCTGGCCTGCTGCGCCATCGAAATGATGGCCTCGGGGGCCTCGCGATTCGACATCTCCCGGTTCGGCTCGGAGGTTTTCCGCGCGTCTCCCAGGCAGTCGGACCTGATGATCGTCGCGGGCTCCGTCACCGAGAAGATGGCTCCGATCCTACGGCGTCTCTACGACCAGATGCCCGAGCCCAAGTGGGTGATCTCCATGGGGATCTGCTCGACCGCGGGCGGACCCTTCCCGACCTACAGCCACGTCCAGGGGGTGGACCGGGTCGTCCCGGTCGACGTGTACATCCCCGGCTGTCCTCCGAGGCCAGAGGCGCTGCTTTACGGACTGATGGTGCTCCAGGACAAGATCGGCCGGATGACCATCGCGAAAACGCGGACGGCCTGAGGGAGCCATGGACGACCCGAAGCCGGGAGCCGCCGCTCCGGCCACGCCCCCCTCGGGCGGCGATGCCACCCCGGTTGCACCTAAGAAGACCGACGGAGGGGCGGCGCCGAAGCTCGACGCCGCCGTGCCTTCCAGGAGCCTCGAAAGGCTGAAGGAGATCCTGCCCGACGCGGTGGAGGAGGTTTCATTCCATTGCGGCGTCCCGATCGTGCGGGTGCGTCCCGAGCGCATCCTGGACGTCTGCCGGTTCCTCAAAGATGACCCGGACTGCGGCATGACCTTCCTCGCCGACCTGTGCGGCGTGGACATGATCCGGCTGCGGCCCGGCGGGCCCAGGTTCGACGCGGTCTACCACCTGTTCAGCATCGAGCACCGGGAGCGGCTCACGGTCAAGGCCGCGGTCGTCGAGGATGGCGAGGTCGCGTCGGTGACCGAGGTTTGGCGCGGCGCCAACTGGCACGAGCGCGAAGCGTTCGACATGCTCGGGATCCGATTCGCCGGGCACCCCGATCCGCGACGGATCCTGATGCCGGAGGATTTCGACGCCCACCCGCTCCGGAAGGACTTTCCGCTCGAGGGACGCGAGAAGGACCACGGGTACTGGCGGCGTCCCGACGACGGCCAAGGCAGGACGTACAGGGAAAGCTGATCCTGCGGCGCGGGAGCCCGGCCGGGCGCCCGCGGAAGACGACGGAGGCTCTCGAACGATGTTCGGCACGACCGAGATGGAGATCAACATGGGGCCCCAGCACCCCGCGACGCACGGGGTGCTCCGCCTCAAGGTGAGGCTGGACGGCGAGAGGGTCCTCGAGGTCACGCCGTACATCGGATACCTGCACCGGGGATGCGAGAAGCTGGGAGAGGACCGGACGTACCCGCAGGCGGTGGTCTACACGGACCGAATGGACTACTGCGCCGCGTACAGCGAGAACCTGGTCTACATCGAGGCGGTGGAGAAGCTCCTCGGGGTCGAGGTTCCTCCCCGCGCGAAGTACATGAGGGTCATCCTGGCCGAGATGCAGCGGATCGCGAGCCACCTGGTCTGGCTCGCGACGCACGCGCTCGACATCGGGGCCATGACGGTCTACATGTACTGCTTCCGCGAGCGGGAGCAGATCCTCGACCTCTTCGAGTCCTACTGCGGTGCGAGGCTGACCTACAACGCGCTCCGAGTCGGCGGGATGCCCGAGGACTTCCCCGAGGGGTGGATCGCGGAGGCCCGGCGGTTCTGCGAGGTCTTCCCGGCAAGGCTCGACGATTACCACGCGCTCCTGACCGCCAACCGGATCTGGCTCGGACGCACGCGGGGGGTCGGAGCGATCGACGCCACGACCGCGCTCGACTGGGGGATGACCGGTCCGTGCCTTCGCGGGAGCGGGGTCGACTACGACGTTCGCAGGGCGATCCCCTACGAGGCCTACGCGGATCTCGAGTTCGACGTTCCGCTGGGCGAGCGCGGCGACACCTACGACAGGTACCTGTGCCGGATGGAGGAGATGCGCCAGAGCCGGCGGATCGTCCTCCAGGCGTTCGACAAGCTCCCCGAGGGCGAGATCCGCGGGAAGGTCCCCCGCCGGATCAAGCCGCCCAAGGGAGAGGTTTATCACGTCAACGAGGGGCCACGCGGAGAGCTGGGGGTCTACCTCATCAGCGACGGCAGCGAGAACGCGTACCGCTGCCGTTTCCGGTCGCCGAACTTCGTGAACCTCCAGGCGCTCCCGGACCTGGTTCGGGGCCACTTGGTCGCCGACATCGTGGCCGTGATCGGCACCCTCGACATCGTGCTGGGGTGCGTGGACCGCTGACGGGGATCGGCCGGCCACCGGCCGGACGGCCCCCGGGGCTCGCAGGACATGAACGAAACACTGCTCAGGTGGCTCCTGATCCCCGTGCTCCAGATCGCCGTGGTCATCTCGGCGGTGCTGATGGTGGTGATGTACCTCGTGCTGCTCGAGCGCAAGGTGGTCGCCTTCATGCAGGTCCGGTTGGGCCCCATGCGGGTGGGCTGGCACGGCACCCTCCAGCCGGTCGCGGACGTGCTGAAGCTCTTCCTCAAGGAGGACATCACTCCCACCCACGTGGACCGCCTCGTGTTCCTCCTCGCTCCCGTGATCATGCTGCTGCCGGCCATGGCGGCATTCGCGGTGATCCCGTTCTCGGGGCAGCCCGTCCGGATCGCCGGCGTCGAGATCACCCCTTGGATCAGCGACGTCAACGTCGGCCTCCTCTTCCTCCTGGCCATCTCGAGCCTGGGGGTCTACGGCGTCGTGATGGCCGGCTGGTCCTCGAACTCGAAGTACCCGCTCCTCGGCGCGCTCCGCTCCGCGGCGCAGATGGTGTCCTACGAGGTCCCGCTCGGACTCTCGGTCATCTCGGTGCTCATGCTCGCGGAATCCGCCTCCATGGTGAAGATCGTGGAGGCGCAGGCCCGGGCGGGGTACTGGTTCGCATTCTGGCTCCCGTACCCGCAGATCGTCGGCCTGTTCCTCTATTTCGTTTCGGCGGTGGCGGAGACCAACCGGGCGCCTTTCGACCTGCCCGAGGCCGAGAACGAGCTGGTGGCCGGCTTCCACACCGAGTACTCCGGGATGAAGTTCGCGTTCTTCTTCCTCGCCGAGTACATGAACATGATCCTGGTCGGGTGCATCGTCACCACGCTGTTCCTCGGCGGCTGGCTCCCGGTGACCTTCGGCATCCCCGGGCTCCGTGCTCCCCTGTCCAACGTCCTCCCGTTCTGGGGGGCGGCGGGAGCGGCGCTCACGGGGTTCCTCTGGTTCGCCCTCAAGGTGTTCGTCGTGCTGTTCACGTACCTCTGGATCCGGGCCACGTTCCCGCGCTACCGGTACGACCAGCTGATGAGGCTTGGGTGGAAGTGGCTCATCCCGCTGGGCCTGGCGCACGTGATGCTCACCGGTCTCGTGATGCTTCTCGTCAGGGGCTAGCGCCTCGGCGCCCCCCGGACTTCGAGGTTCAAGGCCATGCGCGCCCTCGTCAGACCGAAGGAGAGCCTGCTCCGGAAGCTCCTGCTGGTGGAGCTTTTCGTCGGGCTGTGGGTTACCTTCAAGCATCAGTTCCGCCCCTACGTGACCCAGGAGTACCCGAAGGAGCGGCCGGAGCTCCGTCCACGCTTCCGCGGCGTTCCCCGCCTCCGCGACCACCCGGACGTGCAGGGGCAGCTGTGCGTCGGCTGCAACCAGTGCGCGCTGGCCTGTCCCGATCGGTGCATCACCGTCATCCCCGAGGAGCGGAAGGGCGGCAAGGGAAAGCAGGCCAAGAGCTTCTACATCGACTACGAGAAGTGCTGCCTCTGCGGCCTCTGCGTCGACCCGTGTCCGACGAAGCCGATCACCGCGATCTACATGTCCCACGACTACGAGATGGCGAAGTACCGCCGGTACGAGTTCATGTCGGACATGGGGGTCCTCTACGAGGGGCACGACCGCAAGGACTTCAAGAAGTAGGAGCCCGCCGATGGACGGACAGATGATCATTTTCGTGATGCTGGCCGCGGTGGCGCTGGCATCGTCCGTGATGGTCGTGACCCGCAGGAACCCGGTCCACTCCGCGCTCTACTTGATCGTGACCTTCTTCGCGGTCGCCGCGGTGTTCGTCCTGCTCCGGGCGGAGCTCCTCGGCGCGGTGCAGCTCCTGGTGTACGCCGGCGGCATCATGGTGCTCTTCCTCTTCGTCATCATGCTCGTCGAGCGCCCGGCGTCGCCGCCCCGTGGGGAATCGCGTCCCGTCCACGTGGCCGCCTCGATCCTGATGACCGCCCTGGTCGCCGCGGTCCTGTCCTTCCACTTCCTCCACGGCGGTCCGGCTCGCGCGGCGGGCCGGGCCGCGCTCGCGGCGCAAGGCGGCAACCTCGAGACGGTCGCCGAGGCGATGTTCCGATACTACCTGTTCCCCTTCGAGGCCGTGTCGGTGCTCCTGCTCGTCGCGCTGGTGGGGGCCGTCGTCCTCGCCCGCTCCAAAGCCTGATCCGGGGAGGACGGACGATGCTGCAGCCCCAGCACGTGATGCTGTTCAGCCTGGCGCTCTTCACCGTCGGCGTCGTCGGCGTGCTCCTCCGCCGGAACGCCATCCTGATCCTGATGAGCATCGAGCTGATGCTCAACGCGGCGAACCTCAACCTGGTCGCCTTCGCCTGGGCCCGGCCGGACGTGGCGGGCCAGGTCTTCGCCCTCTTCGTCATCGCGGTGGCGGCGGGGGAGGCGGCGGTCGGCCTCGCGATCCTCATTGCGCTGTTCCGCAATCGGGAGAACCTCAACGTCGACGAGATCCACCTCTTGAAGTGGTAGGGCGGCGATGCTGAAGCTGATCTGGCTGATTCCGGTCCTTCCGCTCCTGGGCGTCGCGGCGAACGGCCTGTTCGGCCGGTTCATGTCGCGGCGGGCGGTGGCCTGGGTGGCGTGCGGGGTGGTGCTGCTGTCGCTCCTTTTGTCGTTGGGGGCGGTGACGGAGCTGTCGGGGCTGCCGGAGTCGGGGCGGCACTACGAG
>JAIQFR010000055.1 GCA_020073205.1 Terriglobia bacterium | reverse complement strand
AAGCGATAGATGCGGAGCGGCGGCCACTCGAGCCGGGGCCGAGCCGTTCCGCGCGGGAGGGCGATGCTCACCTCGTGGGGAATCTCTGTCGTAATCCCGTGAAAGTCGAGCGCGGACACGAGCGCAATCACGGCCTTGGGGATGCGGGAGGCCACGGTGACGAGGTCGGGCTCGGCCAGGGGCGGAAGTTCGGCCAGACGGTAGATCCCACGGCTGACGCGATCGACAACCCCGGCGTCCCGCAGGGCGTAAAGGTCGCGTGGATGCACGCCGGCCCCCAGGGCCTTCGCGGTCCGCAGCATCCCGCCGGCATGGCGGAAGGCCGCGATCACCCTCCTTTTTCCAGGAGATTTCTTCATCACTGGATAGAACATACATCACTTATTCACAAGTGTCAACATTTTTATCCAGATTATCAGGACTCCTCGGAAGCTGCTCAGCAGCGTCGGTGGACAAAACGTCGGGGGGTATGCGCTCTCCTCGCCCGCGTCCTCAACCTCCTCCACATCCCGACGAACGTCGTCCGCAATCAGGAGCGGATCCTGCGGAGCGAGGGGTGCGAGTTCTTGCGGGGGAGCGATTCGACGGGAGAGACCCTCACGAGAATCACCGCGCTGCTGGCGGCGGAAACGACCGAATCGTTCCTCGTCGAGCCGGGCTCTCCAGCGGCCGGGCGGACGATCCGCGAGACGGCGCTTCGCGAGAGAACGGGGGCCTCGATCGTCACGGTCGTCAGTATCGCTCCAGAATCTCCTTCTTCTTGCGCTCGTACTCTTCCTTTGTAATCAACCCACTGTCTAAGGCTTTCTTCAGGGCCTCCAGTTTCTGGACGATCTCGACAGGTTCGATAGCGCTCGTTGGCGTACCCGAAGAGTCAGCTTTGGCCGAGAATGTCAGTTCGTTAGAAACAAGCGCCGTGGAGACTCCGCTTACGCCGTTGTAAGCCACGGATTCGTAGAACTTCGAGGAGTCATAGACCGCTCGTACCGTGCCCCGTTTTTCCGCCAGCTCGTTCGAGATTCTCTGGAAGACGGACTTCGCAACGGGAAGAAGCTCGGCCGACTTGTCCAAGAAAGTGAACGAAGCATACTTCACAGTGAGGCGAACGGAATCCGCCCCGGCATCGCTGACGAAGTAAGATGTCTTGTGGTCATAAGATATCCAGGCATCCGGCGCAATGTCAATTGGCGGTGTGACGGTTCCGCAAGCCACAGTCAGAAGCAAGACCGCGAGCAACAGAATTCTCATCATCGTGTACCTTTCTATTTCGAGACCAGCGGCGCACACTTGCCGCTTCTTGGGGCGGCTCGGGGCTTTCTTGCAGCTAAGACCAAGAAACCTCAGCGACCAGAATGCCAGACGAATGAGCCGATGGGACGTAACCAGGGTTTCCCGGGATATGATCTCAAGGTGCTGGATTACCAGGGGCTACATTTCGCTATGAGGTGTCGTTCCTCGTCTTAGACTCGGCGCTTGCCAATCGGCTTTCCGGCCGCCCGCGTCTGACTCGCACCTGCCTTCGCTCGCCGCATCCGAGTGCTGCCGGACACTCGGGTCATGCACTCAATCGTTTCAGTACATCCACTCCTCATTCGCCAATGGCCGACGATTCAGTTCATCCCGATGAAGGCGCCACTGCGGTAGAAACTGGTCCATGCAGGCGCGGAATCGGTCGTTGTGGTGACGTTCTAGCAGGTGGACGAGCTCGTGCACCACGACGTACTCGAGGCATTCGCGCGGCTTCTTGGCGAGCTCCGTGTTGAGGCGGATCGTCCGCGCCCTTCGGTTGCAGCTCCCCCACTTGGTCCTCATTCGCTGTACGTAGAACCGCTCCACCCGCACGCCGAGCCGCGACGCCCATCGGCCCAGCAGCGGCGGCACGGCCGCCTTGACCTGCTCCCGGTACCACTGATCAACGAGGGCTTCCCGATGGGCCGCAGATGTCCGCGGTCGCACCCGTAGGAGCATGCGGCTGTGCTTCAGCTCGATGCCGGGGGGCTCATCGATCTCGGAAACCGCGAGCAGGTAGCGCTTCCCCCACACGTAGTGGCTCTCCCTGTCGAGATAGTCGCGAGGCGTCTCGCGCTCTTGTGCCCTGAGCCTCGTCTGCTGTCGTCTTATCCAATCCAGCTTCGAAATGGCGAACACGCGAAGGGTGTCGATGCTCATGCGTTTGGGAGCCGAAATGCGCACCCGACCCGCTGGGGGATAGACGCCAAGGTGGACGTTCTTGATGTCCTTCAGGAACACGTCCACCGCAATGTCGCCGAGCATGATTCGCGACCGCATCAGTACTCGCCTTGCGCCTTGATGAGCACGAAGATACGCTCCACCTCCGCCTTGTCGTGCAGGATCTCGTACAAGGCAGCCTTGATGACTTGCTCGCGCGCCTGGACTCCGCGCCATCCATCCGGCCGCACGCGCTTGACGGCCGCGTCGATCGTGAGGGCCAGTCGCAGCCGCGAGTCGCCGGCGACCGCGTACTGGGGGCGAGGTTCCTTCGGGTCGGCCCCCCGCGCTGGTGTCGGCTCCGCCACCTTCAGGTTGTTGTAAAGCGCCCGGAGCGCCGGGCTTCTCTTCAACTGCTCGGGCGCGTCTTCCGCGACCCCGGCTTCGACCCTCCTCGCCAAGTCCGCGATGCGTTTCAGGTATTCCTCGTACTCGATGGCCTTGGCCTTTCGGGCCGTGATTATCTCGTCGAGCAGCGCCGACATCTTCTCGTAGTATGCCGGGTCACTCAGTTGCTCCTTGATGATCTTGCGGCGGACGTTGTTCTCGATCGTCTCGGCGATGGCGCTCTGGTTTCCCCTCAAGGCACCGAGCTGCGATGTGATGGCATCGGCGATGCCGGTCTTCACGATCAGCTCCAGCAAACCCATCTTGTCGAAAGGGGAGATCTTCCGCGGCTCGTCCGCCTCGATGTAGGTGTCGATGAGGTGGCGCATGTCGGCCTCGTAGGCCTTGAGGTCGAGCGATTCGCCACTTGCCTTGCGGATGATCTCGCGCACGTTCAGGTCGGTGTCGAGCTGCTTCTTGATACGGCTGATGTCGGCGACGTCGTACCCGGCGGACTCCAGTTCGTCCGCGATGTTGGCGTACGCCCGCACCAAGGCGACGGTCGCCTTGTAGAACGCCACACGCTGCGGCTCCCGTTCCTTCAGGTCGGCCGGTATCTCCGTGTTTCCGCAGAAGTAGTGGATGTACTCCAGCTCCCCCTTGGGCGGATCGACCGGCTCGCACAGCAGGGCGGCGGCCTCCAGCGCGATATCGAGCCGCTCCCTGCCCTTATTGAGCCGGTCCTGTAGCAGCACTTCCGGGTCCACGCCGCCCGTGCTGCGGTCCAGCTCGGAGGTGTAGACCGCGATCGCATTCTCCACCTTCCTGAACAGGTCCTTGTAGTCGACGATGTAGCCGAAGTCCTTGTCCTCGCCGTCCAGGCGATTGACGCGGCAGATGGCCTGGAACAGGCCATGGTCCTGCATGGACTTGTCAATGTAGAGATAGGTGCAAGGGGGCGCGTCGAAGCCGGTGAGCAGCTTGTCCACCACCACCAGCAGCTTCATGTTCGCCGGCTCCTTGGTGAACAGTGCCTTGGCGCGCTCCTCGTAGGTTTCCGTCTTGGTCATTCCCGGCCTGGCTTCGACTTCCTTCAGCAACTCGTTGTAGGTGTTGTAGATGAACTGCCTGTCGGTCTCCGTGTTAGCGCCGGTTTCCTCCAGCGTGACGTCTCGTGCCAGCGGGTTGTAAGACGTCACCACCGCGCATCTACCCTTGAAGGGCGTCTTCTGCAAGAGTTCGAAGTACTTGCACGCATCGAAGATGCTGGAGGCCACCAGGATGGCGTTGCCCCGCTCACTGGAAAGGCGCGGCTTCACGCTGAAGTCGAAAACGATGTCGCTTACCACCCGCTCCATCCGTGACTTGGAGCTGAGCACGTGCTGCATCGTGCCCCACTGCTTCTTCAGCTCGTCCTTCTGCCAGTCGTTCAGCCCCTTGGTCTTAGCCTCGAACCAGGCATCTATCTTGTCCTCAGAGCCGAGCCGCTGGTCGATGTCCCGCGCTTCGTAGACGAGGTCGAGCACGACCCCGTCCTCCACGCCCTCGCTGAACTTGTAGGTGTGAATGTAGCCGCCGAAGACCTCCAGGCTCGTCGCCCTGTCCCTCGCGAGCAAAGGCGTTCCGGTGAAGCCAATGAATATCGCGTTGGGCATCATGGCCTTCATCACCCGGTGCAGCTTCCCACCCTTGTCGTGCGTGCGGTGGCACTCGTCCACGAACACGAACACCTCGCCCACCGTCGGGCTCGGATGGGCTTCCATCTCCTTGATGAAGGCGTCGAAGTCGTCCACGTCCTTGCGGCCGAACTTGTGGACCAGTGAGCAGAGGAGACGCGGCGTGGCCTGGCCGAGCAGACTCATCAGCTCGCGACCGCTTCCCGTCCGCTTGATTGCCTCACCAGCCTCCGTGAAGACGCGCTCGATCTGCTTGTCCAGCTCGTCGCGGTCGGTGATGATGGCGACGCGGGCGTTGGGGTTGTTCTCCAGGAGCCACTTCGCCAGCAGCACCATCACGATGCTCTTGCCGCTCCCCTGCGTGTGCCAGATGATGCCGCCCTTCTTCTCGCGCGCATGCTCCTGCGCGGCCTTAATGGCGAAGTACTGGTGCACTCGCGGCAGCTTCTTCACTCCGCCGTCGAAGAGTACGAAGTCGTGCATCAGCTCCAGCAGCCGGTCTTTGCGGCACATCTTGAGCAGGTACTTGTCCAGCTTGAAGCGGCTGTCGTCCGCCTCGTCCTCCTTCCACTTCAGGAAGTACTTCTCCGGCGTTCCGATGGTGCCGTACTGCAATCCCTCGGAATCGTTGCCGGCGAAGATGAGCTGCACCGTGCTGAAGAACCAGGCGTTGAATTCCGGCTGTTGGTTCGAAAGGTTCTGCCGAATGCCTTCGCCGATGCTCACACGACTATTCTTCAGCTCCAGCACGCCGACGGCGATGCCATTCACATAAAGCACGATGTCTGGCCGCCGGTCATGGTTCCCCCTCAGCGTCACCTCCTCGGCGATGGCGAAGTCGTTCTTTTCGGGCTCCTGCCAGTTGAAGAGGTGAACCGTCTCCGTCACCTGGCCCGCCTCGGCCTTCACGGGCACGCCGTAACGCACCAGTTTGTAGACGGCCTGGTTGTTGCCGTAGAGCGTGCGACTGTGGCTGTCCGCCTCGGTGCGAAGCTTGTGGAGGGCGACGCTGATTTGCACCGCCGCGTATCCGCTCTTGGCCAGCCATGCCGAGAGCGGACCTTCCTCGACGTTGCTGTTGCTGTTACGGTCGGTCCAGTCGCCGAGGTAGCGGTAGCCCAGTTCATCGCGGAACAGGGCGATGACCCGGTTCTGCGTGGCACGTTCGGGTTGGCCGACGGTGCTCATACCAGCCGAATCCTCCCGGTCAGCACCTCCTGCAGCATGCCCTGTTTGAGCGCGCGGGCTTTCTTGAGCTGCGACTCCAGCGCGGCGATTTCCCCGTCCATGTCGCTCAACGCCTCGGCGATGGCCTCTTGCTCGGCCTTTTGCCGTGGAAGGGGAATAGAGAACGAGTTGAGGCTCTTGTTGGTGATCTGGTTGATTGTCGCGCCTAGGTGTTCGTGGATCTGCCTCTTGAGTACGGCGGACTGGAACTGGTGATGAACAAATCGGTAGGCAGGAGTCCGAAAGACGGCCATGAAGGCACCGAACGTCATGCCCTTGGCATGCTCATCGAGCAGAGCGCACTTGCCAATGAGTTCACGACTTCCGTTGCGAACGCAAATGAGAATGTCCCCGACTCTGACCATGATTCTCTCGGGCACCTCCATGTCGACGAATACGTTGTCATCGAAACAGAGAGAACCCTCTTGAATGTTCGAGGACCGGAGTACGAGAATGCCGTCGGACCGGACGTCGGTAGGCTTGTAGGTGAGACCAATTAAGGATTCGCCGATATCCCCAAGGCTCTTCGCCTCCCAGTCTTCCGGAATCGCCCCCACCTCGGTCTGCTTGAAGCCGGGGTTGGTTTCGAACCCCGGCAGACGCTTCTTGCCCGTTAGCAAGTTCTGCATAGCGCCTTGCTGGAGTTGGCGTTTCTTCTTGAGAAGTTGCTCAAGGGACTCGATGAGGGCATCCGCGTCGCTCAACGCCTCGGCAATAGCGTCTTGCTCGGCCTCTTGAGGAGGCCACGCCAGTTGCAGCCTATGGAACCGACTCACACCTAGGTGCGCTACAGAGGTGGTTTGCAGGGCAATTCTGGTGAATACACCGCTCTTCTGGCAATGTCTGAACAATTGAGCAGCAAAGCCTGCTGAGACGCCAACTCGCGCCCGAAAGCGAACGAGCTGATTCTGGATAGCACAGGGCTCGGGGTACTCGTCCTCGTATATTGCACATCTGCCAACCAGCTCAAGGCTCTGTCCCTCGTTCAGCAAAACGTCACCGTGTCGGAGGCGATATCGTGAAAAGTCGGCTTCCGTCATCGGCATCCGAAGCACATCATTCAGATTGATTCGACCGTCGAATACGTTTTTCGTGCGGAGATAGGGCCTTTGCTGGCCCGCTCCCCTTGCGGCCAACGCCTTACCCGCTCGGACATCGCCCATTGTGCCGACAGGTCTTACCTCCCAATCTTCCGGAACTACCCCCACCTCGGTCTGCTTATAGCCGGCCTTCACTTCCATGTGAACCCCATCCTCTTCAGGTGGCGGTTCACCTTGGCTTCCAGCTCGGCCACACGGCCGACCATCTTCGGCAGCGGAGTCTCGTAGCGCTCGGCCAGCTCCTTCACGCGATGGGTAAGCTGCTGGCTTACGCGGTCCATCTCGCCGTGGATGGCGGCATCGAGCGCCGCGAGCCACTTGTCGTCCACCACCAGCGTCTTGACGTCGGACTCGGTGAGCTTCGGATACTTAGCGTAGGCTTGGGCGTCGAGCGCGACCTCGGCCTCCTTGAGGCGTTTCTTGAGGTCGGCCTCTTCGGTGTTGAGCTTCTGCCAGTCGTTCAGCACAGCGGCTTCGTCTTTCGCGTCCTTGTCGCCTTCTATCTCCTTCAGCCGGGCGGCGACGTTCGCTTTGTTTACCTTCTCAAGGTCGGCGAACGCCCCATCCTCGATGCCGTATTCTTCTTCCATCTCGGTGAGGCAGGCGGTGACGCCCTCAAGTTCGCCAGCGAGTTTCTCGACGGCCGCCTGCTCCTTGGCGAAGTAGCGGGCGACGATGAGGGCCTTGGGGATGAGGTCGCAGGTCCATCCCTTATCCCTCTCCTTGCCCTTCTTGTCCTTCTCGATGATGCGGGTGGTCTCGGCCTTCCAGCCGTCGTCGGCAATCAGGTAGCAGTCGTCCTGCATGGTCTCGGCCCAATAGTCCATCAGGTGCTGATAGATGTCATACGGGTCGATGAGCGGCTTGCCGGCGTAGTGGGTAAGCAGGCCCTCGGCAAGCGCCGCGATGACCTCCTTGGGATGACAGCCTGCCTCCAAGGCCTTGAGCGTCGGGGCGCTCGCCTGGCGCCATACGGCGAAGTGGGCGTTCATGCCGCCGATGAAGGTCGTGAACTCGGGGTGCTCGTAGATGGCGGACTTGATGGCCGACTTCTCCACGCCAAGGTCGAGGTAGCCAGGCCGGGTCTCTTTGAACAAGGACCGCCGGAGATTCGGGCAAACGGTCCAGTAGCGCTCCAAGGCATCGACATCTACGACGGGGAGGCCGCCCTGCAGGTGGCCCGTGATGTCCTGAAAGTCCTCGGGTGTCTGACTGTCGATGTAGCGCGGCAGGTTGAGGTTGAAGTCGTTCTTCTCAATTTCCTCGACGGAGACCACACGAGAGTACTTTGGGAGTTCCAGCCGCTTGTTGAAGACATCCACAATCTTGTGGATGTCCTGGGCGCGTAGGCGGTTCTTGGGGCCGTCCTTCATGAAACCGCCGCTGGCGTCAATCATGAAGATGCCCTTACGAGCGTGGGAGTCCTTCTTGTCGAGGACCACAATGCAGGCGGGGATGCCGGTGCCGTAGAAGAGGTTGGCGGGCAGGCCGATGATGCCCTTGATGTAGCCCTTGCGCACCAGGGAGCGGCGGATGTCCGCCTCGGCGTTGCCCCTGAACAGCACGCCGTGCGGCAGGATGCACGCACCCCTACCGGTGCTCTTTAGGGAGCGGACGATGTGCAGCAGGTAGGCGTAGTCGCCCTGCCTGGCGGGCGGCGTGCCGAAGGGCTTGAAGCGTTCGAAGGGGTCGTCCAGCGGATTAAGGCCGGTGCTCCAGCGCTTGTCAGAGAAGGGCGGATTGGCGACGACGTAGTCGAAGGTCTTCAGGGTGTCGCCGTCCTTGAACTTGGGATCAGCCAGCGTGTTGCCCTGCACGACGAGTGCGGTCGGGTTGTTGTGCAGGATCATGTTCATCCGCGCGAGGCCGCTGGTGGCGGCGTCCTTTTCCTGTCCGTAGAGCGTGACGGCGGTGCCGGCCGCGTCGCCAACCTTCAGGAGCAACGAGCCCGAGCCGCAAGTGGGGTCGTAGACGGTAGTGGCGGCGCTGGTCTTCGCGGTACGGATGCCGAGAATCTGCGCCATGATGCGGCTGACCTCGGCCGGGGTGTAGAACTGGCCTTTGCTTTTGCCACTCTCGGTGGCGAAGTGCCGCATCAAGTACTCGTAGGCGTCGCCCAGGATGTCGTCGCCCTCGGCTCGGTTCTTGGAGAAATCGAGGGCCGGGTTCTCGAAGATGGCGATGAGGTTGGTGAGCCGGTCCACCATCTCCTTGCCGCTGCCGAGCTTGGCGGCGTCGTTGAAGTCCGGGAAATCCGAGAGCTTGTTGGCGTTGGCCAGCGGGGCGATGATTTTCTTATTGATTTGGTCGCCGATGTCGCTCTTGCCCTTGAGCGCGACCATGTCCTTGAAGCTGGCGCCGGGCGGAATCGTGATTGGCGCGTAAGGCTGACCGGCGTACTTGTCGCTGACGTACTTGATGAAGAGCAGGACGAGGACGTAGTCCTTGTACTGGCTGGCATCCATGCCGCCGCGCAGTTCGTCGCAGCTGGCCCAGAGGGAGGAGTAGAGCTCGGACTTCTTCAGGGCCATTCGTCTACAACTCCCGAGCGGTGAACTCGCATCGAAGCTTGACGAGAGCGAGAACCCCTGGCGGCCGGTACGCCGCCTCGCGTGCGCGGCCCGAGATCGCCAAGAACGTATGGACCCCTGGTCGAAACCAATTCCCGGTTTCGATTGCCGTCTCGAGCCCAACCGGTTCCGAAATGGCCCTTCACTTCATCGCCCCAGAGGGGCAAGGAGGTCCGTATGTCCCAGGGCACCTCGACTCCGTCGTCGGTTCCCACATGGTCTGACATCTTCAAGACCAGCCAGTCCAAGACCAAGGAAGACCTCACCAGCGAAGTAGCGCCCGCCGTCAACTCCGGGCGTCTGACCCTTGGTTGCCTGCTCGTGAGCCTTGGTCAGAAACTCCAGCCGAAGCAGTAGCTTCCGCAGCCCCCCAGACGTCTCGGTTCCCAAGACTAACCTATTTCAAACATGGAGGATAGCGCGATGGCGTTCTCTTTCGCTGAGCCCGCCCATCTCAGCTCACCGATATCTCCCCCTCCCACCGCCACCCCGAGCTGCGCGCTCCCTCCATACTAGAATGCCGCAATGAACCTCAAGCAGATGCTTCTCGTGAGCCTCCGGAACAAGTTCATCGCCGGGCTCATCATCCTCATCCCGATCGTCATCACGGCGAAGGCCCTCTGGTGGCTCTTCACCTACGTGGACGGGCTCGCGCGGCCGCTCGCCCAGACCCTCGCGGGTCACGAGCTTCGCGGGATCGGCTTCGCCCTCACCGTGGCGGTGGTCCTCGTCACGGGGCTCCTCTTCTCGGCGGGACCGCTAAGGAGGCTGCTCGACGGCCTCGTGGAGGTCCTCGAGAGCGTCCCGATCGTCGGCACGGTCTACGCGACGATCCGGAAGGTGCTTGCGGGCTTCGGGAGCCCCGGCTCCCGCCAGGCGTTCGAGAAGTTCGTCTTCGCCCGGGTGGCGGGGGTCCTGGCACCCGGGTTCCTCACCGGGTCGTTCGCGCTCCTGCGGGCGGACGGGACCGAGGAGACCTACCGCGTCGTCTTCGTCCCGACGAACCACCTCTACATCGGGAACATCCTGGTGCTCCGGGACGACGAGGTGATCCCCACCGACGTCTCCGTCGAGGACGGGATCGGCTTCGTGCTCTCGGCGGGCGCCTCGCCGCCGAAACGGCTGACGGAGACCCGACGCGGGAAGCCCCCGCGATGACGGACTCGGCGCGCCGCCGGGAAGGTCCATTCGGGAGAGCACCCGATCCACGGCGTTCCGGCCGTCGAAGGGCGGCCGGCCGGTCTCCTGCTCGCACTCACGCTACGGTGGATCCGTCGCCGACCGCCCGCAAAGCCAATAGCGCGCGCGCGGCCTCGACGAGCCGGCTCGGCGCGAAGGGCTTCTGGAGGAAGTCGCCGACCGGTCCGGCGAGCTCCCCGAGGCCCTGCGCGTCGTCCGGGTACCCCGACATGAAGATCACGCGTACGTCAGGCCGCTCCGCGAGGAGACGCCTCACGAGCTCGCGCCCGCCGAGGCGAGGCATGACGACGTCGGTGACGAGGAGATCGATGGTCCCGGCGTGGCGCCGGCTGACCTCGATCGCCTGCTCGCCGTCGGTCGCTTGCAACACCCGGTAGCCCGCGTTCGTGAGGACCTGCCGGGCCAGCTCGCGAACGACCGGCTCGTCTTCGACGACGAGCACGGTGGCGTCGACCGGCTCGATCGAGCGGCTCTCCGCGGTCCGCGCCGTCTCGACGGGGGCCGCCACGCGCGGGAGGTAGATCCACACGACCGTCCCGGAATCCGGCGTGCTGTCGAGCCAGACCGCGCCGCCGCTCTGCTTCACGATGCCGTAAACCATCGAGAGCCCCAGGCCGGTCCCCTTCCCCTGGTCCTTCGTGGTGAAGAACGGATCGAACGCCCGCGCCTGCACGTCCCGCGTCATCCCCGTGCCGTTGTCCTGCACGGACAGCGCGGCGTAGGCTCCCTCATGCAGGCCGTCGTGGGCGCTCGCCGACGACGCATCGAGGTCCACGGCGGAGGTCGCGATGCGGAGCTCCCCGCCCGCGGGCATCGCGTCGCGCGCGTTGACCACGAGGTTGAGGATCACCTGCTCCATCTGGCTGCGATCGACGCGGACCCAGAGATCTCCCGATTCGTAGCACGTGACGAGGCGGACGTCCTCGCCGATGAGGCGCCGCAGCATGTCGCCGAGCTGCTCCACCACGGCGGTCAGGTCCAGGTCCTTCGGGCAGAGCAGCTGCTGCCGGCTGTAGGCGAGGAGCTGGCGCGTGAGCCCCGCGCCGCGTTCGGCGGCCCTCCGGATCGCCCGGACGTGGGAGGGGATGGGCCCCTCCGCCGGAACGGCGTGGGCGATCGCATCCGCGTAGCCGAAGATCACCATCAAGAGGTTGTTGAAGTCGTGGGCCACGCCGCCGGCGAGCTTGCCCACCGCCTCCATCTTCTGGGATTGCCGGAACTGCTCCTCGAGCGCCTTGCGGTCGGTGATGTCCCGCACCACCGCGAGGATCTCGTCGTCGCCGTACGGGACGCAGCGGGCCTCGCGAATGCGCCGCCTGCCTTCGACGAGGAGGGGGTATTCGACCGTGACCGGCGCCCGCTCCGCCAGCACGCGGGCGATCGTTCGATCGACGAGCTCGGCGGCATCGGGCTGCAGGAAGTCGCGCACGTTTCGGCCGACGATCCGCGAGCGCGGAATGGGCTCCTCCGTCTCAGCCGGGAGAAACAGGTCGACGCACAGCCCGTCCCTTCGGATTCGGTAGGTGACGTCCGGCAAGGCCTGCTGGATCGAGCGCCGGAGCTCCTCGGCGTGCTCCCCGGTGACGAGGGCGGCTTCCCGCTCGGCGATCAGCGCCCCGAAGACCAGCGGCACCGCGACCAGCATCAGCTCGAAGACCTGGATCGCCGCATGGCGCTCGGATGGGGAGATCGAGAGGTAGGGACCCAGGCCGTGGCTGGTCGTGATCGCGACCACGATCGCCGCCAAGGCTCCCGAGCTCGCCGCTCCCCGGGGTCCGAAGCGGACCCCCGCGTACAGCGACAGCGGGAGGACGACGGTCAGCAGCATGACGCCGGTCGCGCTGACGGGCGCCAGACGGATCAGCCCGAGGATCGCCGCGACGATGCCCAGCGCCACCAGCGCCGCCTGGACGGCGCGCCGTGCACGGAGCGGCCTCGCCGGGGTGGCGAGCCACGTCAGGGCCGCCGGAACGACCACGAGCACGCCCAGGGCGTTCATGCGCCACCAGCCGCCCCAGCCGGAGTAGAACGGCATGGCCGCGCCACTCCAGAAGAGCGCCCGGCCGATCCAGGAGGCGAGGATGCTCGCGACCGGCGCGGTAGCCGCCGCTACGAGGAGGATCAGGAAATCCCGGAGCCGCGCGAAGGCCGTCTCGAACCCGAGCCGCCTGAGGACGACCACGCCGAGCACCGCCTCCGCGGTGCTCCCGACCGCCGCCGGCAGCGTCACGCCGAGGTCGTACCCGAGCAGCAGGCGCTGGACGACGGTGTACAGCGCGACCACCCACCATTCCCCGAGCCCGAGCAGCCACAGGCCGGCGATGGCCACCCCCGAAGGGAGCCAGACGATGGCCTGGTTGACCGCGTCGCCGCTCCCCTCCCTCGCGTAGGCGGCGGCGGCGAGCGCGGCCGCGAAGAGGAGCCGCTTTCCCAGCGGCGACCAGCGGCGCAGCGACACGGCTCCCCCCCTTTCGCCGGCAGCGCTCGGCATCGATCCGGGCCGGGCAGCGTATTGTACGCGCACGTCGCCGGATCGATGACGGTGCGCGCGCGGAATGCTTGTTCGGGACGACGCGAGGGTGATACCGTCCGCAAGAAGGTCTCGCCCGCGCCGAATACCGGAGGTTCCCATGGAGGCCCTTGGCATCCTGTTCGGGATCCTTGTCGGGATCGTCGTGCTTTTCGTGGGTCCCGCCGCGATCGTCATCGCCGCGATCGCCATGCGTCGCTCGAAAGAGACGCGCCGGCTCTTAGAGGACGCCCGATTCTCCGCGGCGACCCTCAGAGGAGACCTCGACAAGCTCCGCCATCGAGTCCAGTCGCTGGAGTCGGTTACCGCCGCCGCTCCGCCTCCGGCAATCGCGCCGGCCGCCGCGCCTCGCCCCGTCCCTCCCGCCCCCGCGCCGGTTGCGGTGGCCCGCTCCGCCGCAGTGCCAGAGGCCATCCACGCGAGACCGCGGGCGATCCCGGTCGAGGCACCCGCCCGGCCCGTGGCCCAGGCGAAGAGGGCGGCGCCGGCGCCGAGGACCGCCGAGAGCTGGGAAGCCGTCATCGGCGGTTCGTGGTCGAACCGGATCGGCGTCGCGCTCGTCGTGATCGCGGTCGCGTTCGCCCTCGGCTACTCGATGACGGTGATGGGGCCGTCGGGGAAGGCGGCGCTCGCCACGGGCGTGTCGCTCACGCTCCTCGCCGCGGGGATCTTCCTCGAGCGGCGCGAGCGGTACGTTTTCTACGGGAGAGGGCTCATCGGGGGCGGCTGGGCCGCGCTGTACGCCACGGCCTACGCGGTCCACGAGCTTCAGGCCACCCGGATCGTGGAGAGCGCCACCGCCGGCTTCGCCCTGCTGCTCGCCGTGGGCGCCGGGATGATCCTCCACTCGCTGCGCTACGACAACCAGGGCCTCACGGCGATCGCCTACGCCCTCGCCTACGCCGCGATCGTCCTGCACAGCATCAGCGCCTACACGGTGGCCGCCGCGTCGGTTCTCGGGTTCGGGACGGTCCTGCACCTCCTGAGGCGGCGCTGGTACGTCGCCGCCTTCGGGGGGCTGGCCGCCACGTACGGGAGCCTCCTCCTGTGGTACCTCCGCCAGGAAGCGATGACGGCCGAGACGCTGCGGGTCGGACTCGGCGCCGTCGCGGTGAACTGGATCGTCTTCCTCGTCTCCGATTTCGCGCCGGAGCCGCGCGAGGCGTACGCGAGGCGGTGCGCGGCCCTGCTCTCCTTCCTCAACGCGCTGTTCGCCGCGTCGTTGTCGTTCATGGCCTGGTCCAGGTTCGCGCCGGGGAGCGGATGGCAGCCGCTCGCGGCGTTCGGCGCGGCGTTCGCCGTCTCCACCGCCGTGCTGCGGCGGCTCGGGCGCGCCACCGTCCACCCCGTGCACTCGGCCGCGGCCTCGGCGCTCGTCGCCGTCGCGGCGGGCGTGGGGCTCGATCTCACGCCGGCCACGTGGGTCTGGCTCGCCGAGGCTGAGATCGTGTTCCTGATCGGCTACGCCCTCGAGGACACGTTTCACCGGTGGCTCGGGTGCTTGCTCTTCCTCGTTCCGATGGCCGCGATCGTCGTCCCTGAGGTCGCGACGCGCGCGCTCGTCCCGGAGGGCGGCTTCGACCTGACGCATCTCATGACGACGGCGGCGGCCTGCCTCTGCTTCTACTTCACGCTCGGCAGGCTGAGGGCCGCGCTCGGCGAAGGCACCGAGGGGGGGATCGACGCGCGGATCTCGACCGCGTTTTCCTTCGGCGCCTTCGCGCTGATCTTCCTCGCCCTCTGGGTCCAGCTCCCGAGCGTCTGGGTGGCGCCGGCCTGCGCCGTGCTGATGCTCTTGATCTTCGAGGTGTCGGCGATCCGCGACCTCGCCGACCTGAGGGTCCAGTCGTACATTGCGGCGCTCTTCGCCGCCGTGCTGGCGCTGGCGCTCTCCGCCCCCTCGAAGGTCATGGCCGGCTCCGTCGAGGCTCGCGTCCCGGCGCTGATCGTCGTCGCCGCCGGCCTCTACACCCTCTTCTTCCGGCGCTCCCGCGGTCGCGCGCTCCTGATCGAGGACGAGGAGCGCCTCCGGCCGCTCCTCGCGTGGGCCGGCGCCTTCCTCGTCGCGCTCCTGGTCTGGCTCACGGCTCGTCCCGCGGTCGTCGGTCCGGCCTGGATGGTCCTGGCGCTGCTCCTCATCGAGGTGGGTGTCCTTCTCGAGGAGCCGCACCTCAAGTTGCCCGGCTACGCGGCGATCGCCGCGTCCCTCGCGTCGCTCGCGGTCTCGAACCTGACCGCGACGGACGTCGTGTCGGGATGGTCCGTGCGGGCGCTCACGGTGGCCCCCTGCATTGCCGCGACGTACTACGTCTGGTGGCGTCTCAGGGCGCTCGGCTCGAACCCGGCGACTCGCGCCGCGGCCCCCCTGGACGAGGATTTCGGGCGCGTCCTGTCCTACGCCGCGGCCTTGATGCTCGGGCTCTTCGTCCGGTTCGAGTTCGGCCTCGAGAACGCGGCCCTCAGGTGGTCCCTCGCGATGGCGGTGCTCTTCGCCATCGGGTACCTGCTTCGCGACGCCGATCTCCGCGTGCAGGCGTACGCTCTCGGGGCGGTCGTGATCGTGCGTGCGGTCGGATTCGATTTTCGGCACGCGACCCGGCTGATGGGCGTCGACGGGCCGCTCGCCGTCGCCGCCGTCGGCGTGGCCGCGTACGCCGTCTCCGGCTACCTCGTGCGCCGTCGACTCGAGGCGGCCGGCCGGACGCGCCCGCCCGAGCGGCGCGCCCTGGCCCTCGAGGCCCGGCTCGAGGCCCGAGGGCAGGACCTCCTCTGGCTCCTCGCCGTTGCCCTCGCCGGCCTCTACGCCTGGCGCACGTGGGCGGGGTTCGGACTGATCGTCGGCTGGGCGATCGAGGGGTTGATCGCCACCGGCGCCGGCTTTCTCGCGAAGTCCCCGGCGCTGCGGTACGCGGGGCTCGGCCTCCTCGGGCTCGGCCTCGGCATGACGCTCTACCGCACCTTCACCGAGTTCGACACGATCGGCCGGATCGTCTCGTTCTTCGTCCTCGGCATCGTGCTCCTCGTGGTCTCCTTCGCCTACACGCGCTACCGGGAAGCGCTGAAGCGGGCGCGATGAGGGCGGCGCTCAGGCTCGCGCTCGTCGCGGCGTTCACGGCGGCGGTTCTGATCGGCGCGTGGCTGGCCATGCGCGGCACCGGCCCCGACCGGCGGAACCTCGACGCTCTCGTCACGGTGGGCGGGGACCTGGCGCGCGACGCCACGCACCCGATTCTCGACCTCACCCGGATGAGCGAGAGCGACGAGGCGGCGCTCGGGGCCGCGATCGACAAGGAGATCCGAGCGTCCATGCCCGTCGGCTCCGATCCGCGCCTGGAGGGGTACCTGAGACGCGTCCTGCAGTCGCTCGCGCCCCACGTGAGCCGCGGCGGGATCCCGTACGCCATCGCCCTGGTCCGATCGCGCGAGGTCAACGCCTTCGCCGTCCCCGGCGGCCGGATCTACGTGATGGAGGGGCTTCTCGACTTCGTGAAGAGCGAGGCGGAGCTCGCCGCCGTGATCGGCCACGAGATCAGCCACGTGGACCTCCGCCACTGCATCGAGCGGATGCAGGCCGAGCAGAAGCTCCGGCGCGTCTCCCCCGGGATCGCGGCGCTCGCGCGGCTCGGGCACGAGCTCGTGCTGCGAGGTTACGCCGAGGAGCTCGAGCTCGAGGCGGACCGGAACGCCGCGCGCCTCGTCGCGCGCGCGCGATACGACCCGTGGGAGGCGATGTCGCTCTTCGCTCGAACGGCCCGGATGGAGGCGCCCCGCGAGCGAGCGCCGACGCGCGACCCTTGGGTCGAGATCGCCTCGGCGATCCCGGAGGCGCTCCGCCGCTACCTCGCCACCCACCCTCCCGCCGATCAGCGGATGGAGGCGGTGCGCGAGACCCTCCGCGCCGAGCCCGAGCTGTGGCTCGGCGAGAGGCGCTACGTCGGCCGGGTCAACCTCGCCAGGCGCCGCGCCATGGCCGACGAGCCGGTCGAGGGCGAGTGGATCGCGCGCTCCTCGCCGCCAGGCTAGGGGTCCTCCACCTGCGAACCGCTCCCCAGTGGTGGAGAGCGGGTCCGTGTCTCCCCGCGAAGCCTCAGGGGCACGGGCTCGGATTGGACTTATAATCTTCGCTGCTGATCGACGTCGCGGCGGCGGCGCCACCGGATCGTGAGTGACCCTTGGGCGAGATCACGCTCCTGCTCCGCGCAGCGAACGCCGGCGACCGGGGCGCGGCGGAGCAGCTCTACTCCCGGCTGTACGAGACGCTGCGAAGGCTCGCGCGGGCGCGTCTCCGCGCCGGGGGGCGCGACTCGGTTCTCGACACCACCGTGGTGGTGCACGAGAGCTTCCTGCGCATGATCGAGGCCGGCAGCGTCGAGGCCGAGGATCGCCGGCAGTTCCTCGCCTACGCGTCGCGGGCGATGAGGTCCGTCATCGTCGACTTCGTCCGCCAGCGAAACGCGGCGCGGCGCGGCGGCGACGCCACGCCGGTGTCCCTCAGCGACGGGGACGGCACCGTCAACGATCGCCCCGACGAGATCCTGCAGGTGCACCAGGCTCTCGGACGCCTCGAGAGCCTCGACGCGGATTCCGCCCGGGTCGTCGAGATGCGCTACTTCGCGGGGCTCAAGGTCTCCGAGATCGCCGAGGCCCTGTCGATCAGCGAGACCACGGTGGAGCGTCGCTGGCGGAAGGCGCGGGCGTTCCTGTTCGAATCGCTCCGCTGAGGCGGGGCCGGCCGCGCTGGGCCAGGGCGCGTCCGGCGCGGCCCTGGCCCCCGAAGGGAAAGCGGCGTCCCTATCTGCCCGGCGCGCCCTTCCACTCCGCGATCTGCCTCTCCAGGTTCGGGATCTCGGTCGCGGCGTTCTTGTCGTCCTTGCCGACCGTCACCGCCTTCTCGGCAATCGCGACGGCCTCCGCCTTCCTGCCGTCCTTGGCGAGCATCTGGGCCTTGAGGCGGAGATTGAAGAAGTTCTCCTTCACGGCGATCGACTGGTCGATCCACTTCAGCGCCTCGGCCTTGTTGTCGACGTTCGCGTTGAACGCGAAATTCGCCGCGTTGAACGGGACGTTCCACTCCTTCACCTCGCCCGAGAGAGCCTGCCGGATGTCGGCCAGCGCCTGCTTCGTCGTGTCGGTGCCGATCTTGAACGTCACGCGCACCTTCTCCCAGGCCAGCTCGACCGTGGCGGAGTCGAACTCAACGTCGGGGAAGGAGAACGTGAGCCACTCCACGCTCGGCCCGTCCGTCGGCTGGGTGTCGATGCGGAGCGCGTCCTGGGCGGCGTCGTACGAGTAGCTGCCCCACTGGTCCGCCTTCTTGTTGAAGATGACCGTCCACGAGGCCTTGCCGGGAATGGTGTGCAGGGAGTACGTGCCCGCGGGGAGGGCCTTGCCGTCGATGGTGACGTCCTTGCTGACCGAGAAGGTCGTCGCCTCGTTCGCGCCGGTGCGCCAGACCTTGTCGTACGGGACGAGGCCGCCCCAGATCTCGCGACCCTTCACGCCGGGGCGGCTGTAGGTGATGGCGACGTCCGTGAGCCCCACGGCCTGCGTGACCGTGCCTTTCTGGCTGACCCGGGGGAGCTTGAGCTCCGCGAACGTG
The DNA here is from genome assembly GCA_020073205.1 of Terriglobia bacterium. Lineage (NCBI taxonomy): Bacteria > Pseudomonadati > Acidobacteriota > Terriglobia > Terriglobia bacterium. The sequence goes on along the minus strand of JAIQFR010000055.1, from coordinate 9,183 downwards.
GAGGGAACGAAGAGCGCCAGGGCGGCGGCGCACAGCAGAACGATCTTCATGGACTTCCTCCTCGGCGAGAGCGCCGATTGCGAGCCGAAAGTGACGACGGCGATCCTAACCCCGAGCCGCCGGGGGAGCAACGAGCCGCTCCCCTCCCCCCGGCAGGACGGCCTCAAAGACGATGCCCAGTGCGAGAACCGTCGTGCAGCCGATCAGGTTGTACCAGAGATAGCCGATGCCGGTGGTGGAGTAGAGCGCGATCACCGTCCCTTCGGCCACGAGCGCCGCCAGGAACACCGCGGTCCCCCCCACCCGCTTGACCAGGAACGCGGTCAGGAAGATCCCCAGGATCGTGCCGTAGAACAGCGACCCCAGGATGTTGACCGCCTCGATCAGGTTCTCGAGAAGGTGGGCGAACAGCGCGAAGCCGACGACCACGACGCCCCAGCCGGCGGTGAGCGCCTTCGATACCCGCACGTAGTGCCGGTCGGTGGCGTCGGGCCGCAGCAGCCTCTGGTAGATGTCGACGGTGGTCGTGGAGCCCAGCGCGTTGAGCTCCGACGAGCTCGCCGACATGGCGGCGCAGAAGATCACCGCGACCAGGAGGCCGACGAGGCCGCGCGGCAGGTGCTGCACGATGAAGGTCAGGAAAACGTAGTCGGTGTCCTTGACTTCCATGTCGGGGTCGACCTGCCGCACCAGCCGCTTGGCCTCGGACCTCACGTCCTCCGCCCGCCCCAGGAGGTCCTTCACGCGCGCCTGCGCGGCGGCGACCGCCCCGTCGTCGTGTCCGCCGAGTGCATGGGCCAGCGTCCGCACCGCGTCCTTCTTCTCCCTGAAGACGCCGGCGTACCGGGTCTCCAGCGCCTTCATCTCGGGGGCGCGCGCCGTCGCGTAGACCGCCTCCATCGCCGACCGCTTGAACAGCAGCGGCGGCTGCACGAACTGGTAGAACAGGCAGACCATCACCCCCGTCAAGAGGATGAACGCCTGCATCGGCACCTTGAAGACGGCGTGGAACATGAGCCCGAGGCGGCTCTCGGTCACGGACTTGCCCGTCAGGTAGCGTCCCACCTGGGACTGGTCGGTCCCGAAGTACGACAGCGCCAGGAAGAACCCGCCGAGCAGCCCCGACCAGAAGGTGTAGCGCTCGCGGTAGTCCAGGGAGAAGTTGATCACCTCGAGCCGCCCCATCTTGCCCGCGACCCGGAGCGCCTGGGGAAGCGGGACCTCCGCCGACACGTAGGTCACGACCATGACGAAGGCGGCCAGCATCCCCAGCAGGATCACGCCCATCTGGTGCTTCTGCGTCAGGCTGACCGCCGGCGATCCCCCCGACACGGTGTAGGCGACCACGAGGATCCCGACCAGCAGGATGGTGGCGCTGAGGTTCCAGCCGAGCAGGCTCGACACGATGATCGCCGGCGCGTAGAGGGTGATGCCCGCCGCCAGCCCGCGCTGGACCAGGAAGAGGAACGCCCCCAGCTGGCGGGTCTTGAGATCGAACCGCTTCTCGAGGTACTCGTAGGCCGTGTAGACCTCGAGCCGGTAGTAGATCGGGATGAACAGCACCGAGACGATCACCAGCGCGATCGGAAGGCCGAGGTAGTTCTGGACGAACGCCATCCCCTTCTCGTAGGCGAGACCGGGCATGGACAGGAAGGTGATGGCGCTGGCCTGGGTGGCCATCACGGAGAGCCCGACGGCCCACCACTTCATGGCGTGGTCGCCGCGGAAATACCCCTCCAGGTCCCGCTGGCCGCGGGTCTTGAAGGTCCCGTAGGCGGCGATCGCCACGAGGGTGCCGACGAGGACGACGAGGTCGAGCGCGCTCATCGGTAATGCCGCGTGAACAGGTAGAAGAGGAGGACGAGGAAGGCGAGGAACCCGAGGACCACGCCGTACACGCCGCTCCACCTCCGGAAGAACGGCGGACGGTCCCGCAGGATCCGCCTCTCCTTGTCGGGGTCGAGCGGCATGCGAGCCGGCTCCGTCGTCCTAGTGGCCGAGCGCGATCAGGTTGGCGAACAGGCGGTACGCCCCCGGCACCCCTGCCGGTAGCTGCCGGAACCAGGAGTAGCCGGTGTAGACGAAGGTCCCCTTGCCGAGCCGCGCGACCAGCAGGCCGCCGTCGCGCGGCGGCTCGCCCGCGTCGTGGCACGACAGCACCGCTTCGTAGGCCGGGTCCCACTGGTCGGCGAAGTACAGCCCGCGCTCCTGGACCCAGCCCTCGAAATCGGCCGCGGTGATCTTGTTGGGGACGTTGAGGACCGGGTGATCCGGGAGCAGGAAACGGACCTCGGCGCCTTCCTCGCTCACCCGGTCGTGGGAGAGCCGGAGGGGCAGCGGTCCGACAGCCTCCACCTTGAGCTCCTGGACCGTCGTGTACTGCACGATGAGGGTGCCGCCGTCCTTCACGTACTCCCACAGAGCCGGCTGGCGGAAGCGGATCCGCTCCAGCGTGTTGTAGGCGCGCACCCCGAGGATCACCGTGTCGAACCGTCGCAGGCGCTCCGGGACCAGCTCGTCCTGGGACAGCTCGGTGACCGTGTAGCCGATCGCCCGGAGCCCGGCGGGAACCTGGTCGCCGGCGCCCTCTACGTAGCCGATGGCCTGCCCTTTCCGGCGCAGGTCCACGCGAGCGAGCCTCGCCTCGGCCGGCGGCAGGACGAGCTGGGTCGGGATGTGATCGTGCTCGACATGGACGATCCCCCGCTGGTAACGGCGGCCGCCGACCTCGGCCACGGCCTCGAGGGCCCCGGTCGAGGCGTGGTCCGGCGGCCGGACCTCGAAGGTCAGGGTCGTGGTCGCGTCCTTTTCGGCGATGGAGAAATCGCGCGACGGCGGGCTGACGGTGAAACCCTCGGGCGCCTCGAGGTGCGCTTTCCCCGCAACACCGGCCCGGCCGGCGCGGACGGTGACCGAGACCTGTTGCGCGGCGACATCCGGGAAGACGAACACGCCCTCGGAGAGGCTCATCGTGACCACCGGGACCACCTCGAACGGGCGGTACTGCTCGCCGCGCACCGGGTCGTTCCACTTGTAGACCACCGGCCGGACGAATACGAGCGGCGTCCCGTCGACGTCCAGGGCGAACGCCGCCGCGAGCGCCGGCGGGTTCTCCGGGAGCCCGATGAGCGCCGGGTCGTCGACCCTGAACATCCCCGGCGTACCCGTCTCCCGGAGCCAGTACGGCTCGGAATCGGGCAGGTCCGCGGGGAGCGCGACGTCGAGGGTCTTCTTGAACGCCTCGCGCGCGGACAGGTCCTGCCCGACGGGAGCGTCGGTGCCCGCGGCGGCGAGGGTCACGCGCTCGAGCCGGACCGCGACGGGCGACCGGTTGGCCGCCTCGAGGCTGACCTTCACCGTGTCGCCGGGGACGGCCGAGGGGGTAGAGGCCGCGGCCTCGAGATAGAGCCCCAGGCAGGCCGCGATGATCGAGTCGAGGTCCAGAAGCTTCACGCTCCGCCAGTGGCCGTCCGGCAGCGCGGCGATCCCTGCGCGCGCCTCGAGCAGGAGCGGCACGACGCGCGAAGGCTCCTCGGGCCGGAACACCCGGCAGGCCCGCTCCAGGATCGAGCCCACCGCCTTGCCGCCCGGGATCCTCCCCCACGTGGTGTCGATCCCCTCGAACAGGTCCGCCTCGGCCCTGTCGCCGTCGACGTGCTCGAAGTACTCGAGCACCTCGCCGCGCGTCCCGCTCGCGCCGAATCCCTGGCTCTTGTGCATGCTGCGGCTCCGCGCGGCCAGCTCGGGATACGAGAGACCGAGGAGCGGGTTGTAGGCGCCGACGTCGAGCTTGAGCAGCCCTTCGGTCTTGAGGTCCTCGGGCTTGTCGTAGAAGAAGCGGGAGGTGTTCCACAGGAGCCGCCGCGGCCGCCACGGGCTCAGGCGATCGAGCTGCTCCGGGAACCGTTTCGGGTCCCCCGCCGCCGCCATCGCCTCGCGCGCCAGCACGGCGGAGGCGGTGTGGTGCCCGTGAGTCTCCCGGCCGGCCGCCGGGAAGCGCGTGATCACGACGTCGGGCTCGAACTCGCGGTAGACCCGGACCACGTCGGAGAGGACCTGCTCCTTGTCCCAGATCCCGAGGGTCTCCCCGGGAGTCTTGGAGTAGCCGAAGTCCTTCGCGCGGGTGAAGAACTGGTGGCCGCCGTCGATCCGCCGCGCCGCCAGGAGCTCCTCTGAGCGGATGACCCCGAGCAGGTCGCCGATCTCCGGGCCGATGAGGTTCTGGCCGCCGTCGCCGCGCGTCAGCGCGAGGTAGCCGGTGTCGGCGAGGCGCCCGTTGGCCAGGTAGGCGATCAGCCGCGTGTTCTCGTCGTCGGGGTGGGCGGCGACGTACAGCACGCTGGCCAGCACCTTCATCTTCTCGAGCGCGAGCCGGATCTCCGCCGCGTCGGGTCTCGGCGGGGCCTGCGCCCGCACGGACCCGGCCCCCAGCCATCCCAGGAACAACATCGTCGCCCACCTCCCCGAGCCGCCCACGAATCGTCTCATCGCCTCGGCCTCTCCTTGCTCTCGATCACCTGCCGGTAGAAGTCCAGGTATTCGCCGACGATCCGCTCGGCGGAGAACAGGGCCCGTGCCCGCTCCCCGCCCTTCTCCCCCAGGAACCGGTAGCGCTCCGGGTCCTCGATGATGGCGTCGAGCCGGCCCGCGAACCCTTCGATGTCCCCCACCGGCAGGAGGAACCCGTTCTCGCCGTCCGCCACGACCTCGGGGACGCCGCCCGTGCGCGTCGCCAGGACCGGCAGGCGATGGAACATGCTCTCGAGGATGCTCAGGCCGAAGCTCTCGTGGTCCGAGGTGTACAGCCCCAGGTCGGCGGCGTCGAGGTAGTTCTCGATGTCCGGCACCGAGGCCAATACGGTCACGCGCGGCTCGATCCCGAGGGCTTCGGCCAGCGGCCGGTACGGGGCGAAGTCGCCGCCGGCCAGGATCAGGAGCCGGATCCTCTCGCGGTGGCGCGACGCGGCAATCACGCGGAGGAGATCGTGGATCCGCTTCCCGGGCCGCAGGTTGGACATGTGGATCACCACGAACTCGTCGCCGAACCCCAGCTCGTCGCGCACCTGCCGGCGCGTGCGCGTCGGGCTCGTGGGCGCGAAGAAGTTGTGGATGACCCGGATGTCACGACAGGAGCCGAAGGCGATCAGGGTTTCCTCCCGGAGGTACCGGGACACCGCGGTCACGCCGTCGGAGTGCTCGATGGCGTGCCGGATGACCGGCTGGTATCCGGGGTCCTTGCCCATGAGCGTGGTGTCGGTCCCGTGGAGCGTCGTGATCAGCCGCGGCGCGGCCTCCCCGAGCATCTGCTGCGCCAGGTAGGCGGCAACCGCGTGCGGGACCGCGTAGTGCGCGTGGATCAGGTCGAGGCGGTGAGCGCGACCGAGCTCGGCGAGCTTCGCCGACAGCGGCAGCGTGTAGTCGGGATAGCGGAACAGGTCGTACTCGTTGATCACCACCGGGTGGAAGAATACGTTCGCCGCGGACAGGTCCAGGCGGAACGGCTTCTCGTAGCTGACGAAGTGCACCTGGTGGCCGCGAAGGGCCAGCTGCTGCCCGAGCTGGGACGCCAGGATGCCGCTGCCTCCCACCGACGGATAGCAGGCGATGGCGATCCGCAGCGGATCGCGGGTCGTCGCGGGGAGCGGCGACGGGGGATTACGGGACATCGGGCACCCAGGAGTCGTGGGCCCCGTCGATGAAATCGCGCTCCACGAACGTGATCTCCGGGGCCTCTTCCTGCTTCAGGTAGGCCGCCTCTCCCGGCCCGGCCACGTAGTGGGTGCACCGCACCACCGACTGCATCCACCGCAGTCGCGTGTCCCGGGTCGGGCTGATGGTCTCCTTCCCGGTCTCCCGGTAGGGGATCTCGAGATACAGGTCGCCGCCGCGATGGAGCGTCAGCCTCTCCCCCTGCCGCCGGGCGCGGACCAGCTCCCCCTCGTACACCACGTCGACGTAGTAGTCCTCCACGTCGACCGCCCGCCTCCGCACCTCCGGGTCGCCGGAGCGGACGACCTCGATGCCGTCGAGGAGCGAGAGCCGACGATACATGTCGAGGCAGAAATCGGCCGCGGTGTCCGCCCGCACCGAGCGGAAGACGTCCACCAGCTCGGGCGCGACGAAGCAGGGCATCACGCGGGCGGTCCTCTCCTGCCAGTCGGGCCGGATCCGCTTCGCGTACAGCGGGGAGTACTTCTTCTGGAGCTTGCTGGCGTGGTCGAAGTTAAGCCGCTTCAGCTCTCCCGTCTTGAGGTCCCTGAGAGGCGTCGTCGTCTCGCGGTAGTCGTGGTCGCTGTCGTGGCAGAAGTAGACGATCGTCCCGCCGACCTCCCGCTGGAGCCGCCGGGCCGTGACCACCTTCGAATGGAAGAACCGCTTCGGAAAGAAGCCGCACGGCTGTTGCCCGAAGCAGATGACCGGACCGCTCATGTTCGAAGCCGAAACTCCCTCGGGCGAGCGCTCGCGTGACCCGGGACCGTGACCTGGTTGCTCGGCCCCTTCGAGCAGCGAGCGCTCAAGCCTAACACCCCCGGAGGCACGGAGCCACGCGGGAGCGAGCGGCGGGCCGTCGTTCAGCCCGAAACCCGATCGTGACGAACGGCCTCGGCTTCTTCGATCGATCGGTACCGGGTGACGCCCGGCCGCCGCTCGCGCGAGGCGGTAAGGGTCCGGTGGAAGGCCAGCATCAAGGCCACGGCCCGCAAGTTTCCCGGATCGTCGGCGGCCCGCCAGGGCCGCGGCATCTCGTCGACCGAACGGTAGCGATGAACGGGCACTAGTCCTCCCGGAACCCGAACCTCTCCGCGAGCACGTCGGCGTCGTAGCGATCGGTCGGGCGCATCGTGCCCTTCTTCATGCGCCACAGCGTTCGTGGGGTCACGACCCGGACAGGGACCCCGCAGATCGTCTTCTCCTCGATGTCGAGGTCGGCATACCGGAACGCCTCGCCGAGACGCGTGAGGAGGTCGACGCCGAAGCCATCGGGAGGGACGTAGCGGACGGCGGGGTACTCGCCGCAGAGGTCGTCGGCGGAGATCTCCTCGATGCTGGGGTCGTCGAACGCCTCGCGAAGCGCGGCCTTCAGGCGCTCGACGTTGTCCCTGTCCGGGCGAAGGAACAGATCGAGATCGGCGGTTGCCCTGGCGAGGCCGTGCAGGCCCAGCGCGACCGCGCCGCACACCGCGTAGTCCACCCTCTTCTCGTGCAGGGCGCGGAACACCGCCCGAAGACGATCCTCATCCATGGCGCGTGGCGGCCTCCTCCCTTCGAAGGAAGGAGTATACGCTGCGGCTCCATGGGTGGGTGCGGCCGGGGTCGCGGAGCCCGCCCGGGCGGTGGCGGAGTCTACTTGCGCCACTCGGCGATGAACAGGTTCGTCTCGCCCTTCACCTTGCCTCCGCGATTGGAGCTGAACGCCAGGTAGCGGCCGTCGGGGCTGAACACCGGGAATCCGTCGAAGGTCTCCTCGTAGGTGACCCGCTCCGGCTCCCCGCCCTCGACGGAAACGAGGTACAGGTCGAAATTCCTGCCGTGCGGATCCTCCCAATTCGAGGCGTAGATGAGCTGCCGGCCGTCGGGGGTGAAGTAGGGCGCGAACGAGGCGCCGGGCTTGGCCGTCACCTGCCGCTTGTCGCTTCCGTCCGCGCGCATCACCCAGAGGTTCATCTCCGTGGGGCGAACGAGGTTCTGCTCGAGCAGCGCCTGGTACGCGGCGACGGCTTCCGGCGTCTCGGGGTAGCCCGCGCGCCAGCAGATCCACTTCCCGTGGATCGGGCAGGGTAGGCCGGAGGTGCTCAGCCCATCGCGCTGGTTTGCGGAAGCGCGCTTCGCTGAACGGCTCGATCCAATCAGAGACGATGCGTGGCAGCATGCCGAGGGGACCCTTTCTGGATCTCGTGCTTATGTACTTGCCGCCGAAGGTTTCTTCCGATTCCTTGATGCCGGAAAGTCAGCAGGACTCCGGCTGACGAACTCCTCAAAGAATGCGGAGAATTCCGAGAACGTCTCGCGGAAATGCCGGATCCGCTTAAAGGACCCTTTCCCGAACCGCCCGAGGAAGAGGCGATAGGCCAATTGGTAGAATCGCTCGCAGTTCTGGAAGGCTACGCCGCCGCGCTGCGTCAGAACGAGACACACCTCCCTCGCGCTATGTGTCCCTCCGACCTTGCGGACCAACCCCTTCCGCACCAGCTTGCCGACGGTTTGGGAGACAGCGCCCTTGGTGACGCCCAGGGCGGCGGCCAGGCACGTCACGTTGATCCCCGGCGCGCGCCCGATGGCCTCGATCGCATATGTCTCGGATGGGAAGATCCGGCGCCCCGTGCCGAACTGCCGGGGCCGATTCGCGAAGGCTGTCCAGTGGCCCAACAGCCGGCCAATCAAGATCCCCAGCTCGTAGAATGCGGATTGGGTTGCTTTCATCGTGGCACACTGTATAGGAGCTAAACGGACGCGTCAAGCCCTGTCGCCGAAACAACCGGACATGCATCCTCTCTCCTCGTCCGCTCTATCCCACGGTACCCTTGGTCGTCCTGGAGGACGGCCTACGCTGCGCAGCCTGCCACCATCTGCCCCAAGCCCTCCAAGAATACTGTCCATGCACGCCCAGTGCCCCCGACCACCTGGCATCTCTTGCCATTGCCACCCCGAGAGTTGCATCTTGACACCGCCGTCGGTCTACGGCATCCTGCCCCGGTGGCCGGGCCGGCGGCAGGAGCCTTCGCGCACAGGGTGGCCTCTGCCGAACCCAAGCCCCCTCACCCCATCCATTGAACAGGAGGAACCTATGGAATACCGCAGCCTGGGAAGATCCGGCGTCATGGTCAGCCCGTTGTGCTTGGGAGCGATGAATTTCGGCGGTCCCACCAACGAGGAAGACTCTTTCACCATCCTCAACCGCGCCCAGGAGGCCGGCGTCAACTTCATCGACACCGCCAACGTGTACACCAGCGGTGCAAGCGAGCGCATCGTTGGCAAGTTCCTCAAGGAGAGCGGCAAGCGCGACCAGTTGGTTGTGGCGACGAAAGTTTACAGCCGGGTGGGCAACCTCCCCAACGATGCCGGTGCGTCCCGGTACCACATCCTCAAGGCCTGCGAGGACTCGTTGCGTCGACTGCAGACCGACCACATCGACCTGTATCAGCAGCACCGCCCGTCGCTCACCATCCCCCAGGACGAGACGCT
>JAIQFR010000054.1 GCA_020073205.1 Terriglobia bacterium | reverse complement strand
AGGATCTGGCGGAGCGCCTCGGGCTCGATCGCCGGGACCTGGCCCGCCGCGTGCGCGAGTACTCGCGGGGGATGCGGCAGAAGCTCGGCCTCGTCGCCGCGCTGCAGCACGACGCGGAAGTCCTGATCCTCGACGAGCCCACCACCGGGCTCGACCCCCTGGTGCGCGAGGTCGTGTTCGACCTCCTGCGGCAGGCGGGGCGCGACGGGAAGACCGTGTTCCACTCCTCGCACGTGCTCACCGAGGTGGAGCGCACCTGCACCCGGGTGGGGATCCTGCGCGCGGGGCGTCTCGTCTCGGTCGCGCGCACCGAGGAGGTCCGGCGCGCGTCGGTGCGCCGCATGGTGGTGCGGTTCGCGCACCCCGTGCCCGCGGAGGAGTTCGCCCTCCCCGACGTCGAGGTCGTGGAGATGGACGGCTCGCGGGTGGTGCTCAAGGTCGCGGCGGGGCTCGATCCGCTCCTCGGAGTGTTGGCGCGGCATCCGGTCCTCGACCTCGCGTTCCCCGAGCCGAGCCTCAAGGAGGCCTTCGTCGATCTCTACCGGGCCACGCCGGAGGGGGCGCGATGATCCTCGCGCTCTTCCTCCGGAACCTCCGGCACCACGCGCGGCTCCTGGTGGCCATGATGCTCGGCCTCGGGGTGTTCGAGGTGCTGATCCTCTGGGTCGCGGCGAAGATCGACGAGGGGGCGGGGCTCCGGGAGTTCCTCGAGTCCATCCTGCCGGAGGGCGCTCAGGAGGCCGTCTTCTCGCAGTTCGGCCTCGTGTCGTTCCCGGGGGCGGTGGCGTTCGGGTTCGTGCACCCGGTGGCGATCGTCGCGGCGACGGCGTTCGTCGTCGTGGTGGCGACCGTTCCCGCCGCGGAGCGCGAGACGGGGTTCCTCGACCTCGTGCTGGCGCGGCCGGTGCCGCGGGGGCGCTACCTCCTCGCCGTGGTCCTGCTCCTCGTGCTGGGAGCGGTGCTCCTCCCGCTGGCGCTCCTCGGCGGCGCGGCCCTCGGCCTCGGCATCGTCGACGTCGAGGACCGCCTTCCCCTGGCGCGCTACGTCCCCGCGGCTTTCGGGCTCGGGTTCCTCCTCCTCGCGGTGGGCGGGTACTCGCTCCTCTTCGCCGCCGGGGCCCGGCGGCGGGGCCCTGCGATCGGCCGCGCGGTGGCGCTCACGCTGGCGTTCTACGTCGTCGAGTACCTCGCGGACTTCTGGGACCTCCTCGACCGGATCCGCTGGGTGAGCCCGTTCCACTACTACAAGCCGATCGCCGCCGCGGTGGTCCCCGACACCCCGCTCGTGAATCCCGTGGTCCTCCTGGCCGCGTTCGTCGTGCTCGCGGCGGCGGCGCACCTGCGCTTCAGGCGGCAGGACCTCTGATGGCGGGGCCGTGCGTCGCTGCTTGACGCGCGGCGCCTTCGCGGTACACTTCTCGAGCCAGTCTTTCGCACGGGGGCGAACTGGTTTCGACGGAAAGGCAGAGGCGCGAGTAGCACGCCGAGGGCCACCTCCTCGTTAAACCGGTGGAATTAAACGCAGCCAACGACAACTCGCTGGCTTTCGCGGCTTAAGCCGTGACGTCTCCCGGGCGGCCCTCCCGAGGCAGCCCGGCGAGGCGACGATAATTCGGGATGGTCCGGAGGTGACACCCGTAGCCGCCGGGCGAGATGCACGGGCTGGCCGGCCTTCCATTTGCCGCTCAGCGGTTGGCCGGCGAGAAAAAAAACGAGTCGGCTAAGCGTGTAGAAGCTCTCGTACGAACCTTTTCGGACGCGGGTTCGATTCCCGCCGCCTCCACCAGCTGTTGCCATAAGTCCATATTCTGCATGGGGATAGAAGCGAATTCCTGCCGAGGCCTCGACTGTCTCCAAAATGTCTCCACGCGCGAGCGCTGCGTTCGCGCCGCCGCGGATGCGGACGGTGGGCCGAGACAGGAACGAACAAGGCGTCGCCGCGGTTGACAGGGGACAGGACACCGCCTAACATGGCCACGTTAATTAACAAGGCCATGTTAGGAACCATGGTCCCGAGAGAAGAGCCCGACCATGCGAGTCGATTCTCCTCCGCGCAAGGGGGAAGGTTCCAACTTCGCTCGCCTCCTCGCTGACGCCTTCCGCCAGAACGGCTGGAAGGTCGTCCGGGAGACCCGATTGGGTGGGCGGCGCGCAGATCTGCTCGTCCGCCACGGGAAGCTGGCGTACGCGGTCGAACTGAAGAGCGCACCCGAAGGTCGTCGTGACCGACTGATTCCAATACTGGCGAAAGCAGTCCTCCAAGCCCAAGCCCTTGTGCGCGGGAGTTCAGCGGTCGCCCCACTTGCCGTCGTCGCCTCGGCCCGAGTCCCCGAGGCTCTCGCTGACGAAGTACGGAACTTCGCGATTGAATACGCGCCCGGTGTTGCCGTCGGTGTCATGGACCTCGAGGGGTTCCGAGCGTTCGTCGGTGTTGGCCTTGAGGGACTGAATGCATCACGGCAGCCCAGACCTCGAAATCTCCCGTCGAAGAGCGAACCTCAGCACCATCTGTTCTCGGATCTCAACCAATGGATGCTGAAGGTTCTCCTCGCTCCTCAGGTTCCCGAGGAGCTCCTTTCAGCTCCACGCGGCGAATACCGCAGCGCCTCACAGTTGGCACGCGCTGCTGGCGTTTCCGTCATGAGCGCGTTCCGACTTTCTCGCCAGCTACAGGTGGAGGGGTTTCTCGAGACGTCGGATGAACGGATTCGATTAGTGAGAGTCGAGGAATTGATGGATCGCTGGCGCGCGGCATATCTGCGCCCCGCGCGCGAGTGGCCCATGCGGTGGGTCCTTCGCGGCGATCCAGGCGGGCTTGGACGAGTGTTTCGTCTGCTCGAGTCAGGGCGACGCGGCGCGGCAACAGCGCCATGGGACCCTCGATCACGGCCGTCGCTGCGGATATGCCTCGCACTCTTTGCCGCCGCGGAGGTCCTGGGTGTCGGCGTCGTGCATGGCGTGAGGCCACACATCTACGTGGGGGAACTGCGGCCGGAACTCGTGCGCCGGCTCGGACTCATGCGGGTCGAGCCCGGTCAGCCCCCGGACGTCTACGTACGGATTCCGTCGGCGCCGCAATCGGTCTTTCGCGGCGCGGTACGGCGCGGTGACGTGCTCGCCTCGGACATTCTCCAAGTGTGGCTCGACGTAACGGATCATCCGGCCCGCGGAAGGGCACAAGCGCTCGAGATCGAACGGAAGGTGCTGCACCAACTTGTTGCCGGGAAGCGATGATGGCGTACGTGAGCGATGTTGACCCCTTCGTTCGTTTCGTCGAGGCTCTCCGCCCATGGCTCTCCCACGTCGCCGTTGTGGGTGGATGGGCGCACCGGCTGCACCGAGTTCATCCGCTCGCCCAGCCGCTCGAGTATCCACCGCTGATGACCCGCGATGCCGATATCGCGGTGCCTGTCGGCGCGATACCCTCAGGAGACGACATCTGCGAACGGCTCCTTGAAGCGGGCTTCGAAGAAGAGTTCTCCCGAGGGCATCGCCCGCCCGTGACCCGCTATCAGCTCGGCGGCGAAACCGGCGGCTTCTACGCGGAGTTCTTGACTCCGTTGGTCGGCAGTGATCACAAGCGGGACGGAAGCCCCGACGTGACGATTCGCATCGGGGGCATCAGCGCGCAAAAACTGCGGCACCTCGATTTGCTTCTGACGGCGCCATGGTCGGTGTCTCTGGGCCCATCCAACGGGTTTCCGTTCTCCTCCGCAGCGGACGTGCGCATCCCGAATCCTGCCAGTTATCTTGCTCAGAAGATCCTGATCCATTCCAAGAGGAAGCCTGATGAGCGCGCGAAGGACGTGCTGTACATTCACGACACGATCGAGACCTTTGGTCGGTCCTTGAGCGAGGTCCACCGAGAGTGGACCGGCAACGTGAAGCGAGTGCTCAACAAGAAGGCGACGCGCGTCGTCGAGCGCGCGGCCGAGGCGATGTTCGCAGAGGTCACGGACAAGCACGTCGAAAGCGTGCGTGGGTACCTACGAGGAAGGAAGGGCGCGCTCTCCGCAGGGTTCCGCCGCGCGACGCATCCGGCGACGCACGTGACGATCGTCTGCCCCGCGAGCCTGCGCGGCGGCTGGCAGGACGAGTTTCGTAAGTGGCTCGGCGAGGACGCGACGCTCCTCGAAGGCGGTTCCCCGACTCGAGCCGCGACCATCCCTTCGACCGGTGCCATGACGATGAAGCCACGGACGGGTCGGACGCGCGCGTCGTGACGCTGGGTCGTCGGATCGCGGCGGAAATGTCCGGCGCGCAGTGGAATCTGCTCGAGATGCTGTTCCAGGTCCGCAAGGCCGCGCCGCGGGATCTCGATCCGAACCGCGAGCCTTACCCGTTCCCCTTCGATGAGATCGAATCAACGAGCGCCACCGTGGCCTTTCAAGAGGTGTTTCCGTTCGCGGAGATCTTCGAAGCGGAGGAACCCAACGGGTTCTTCATCGTCGATGACCAGTACTGCGTGCGGGAGCAGTGCGAATGCACGGAGGTCGTGCTCGATTTCATCGGCGAAGGACGAGAGCGGGGGAGGACACCGCCCAGACGTCGTCCCCTCATCTTGGACTACCGAGAACAGCGCTGGACCGAACAGCGGACGGGGCGGCCGCTCACCGGAGGGTCCGAGCGCCTACGCCAAGCTCACCTGGCCACCCGGCCGGGCCTTCTCGCAGAGATCGAGGGGCGCCATTCCCTCCTGCGCAGGCTGTACCGCGCCTCGAAGGATCGGCTCCACCAGCCGGGGCAAGTCGTAGGTCCAGTGCGGGCAGACCGGCGAGGGCGCAACGAACCGTGCCCGTGCGGAAGCGGAAAGAAGTTCAAGAAATGTTGCGGGGCCTGAAAAGTACCCGCGGCCGGGCCACCTTCTGCGCCATCACTCGCTCTCGCGCGCGTGCCGCAAACGGTCGATCATCGTGTCTACGTCGCACGAGGCGCGCACTTCGTCGCCCGCCGTCTTTCTAGTCTTGGAAACCAGGTACCGTCGGGACGCGCCGATCATGTCGGCGGCCCTGTCGAGTCGCTCCATGTCGCTGGGGCCAGGGGATGCCGTCAGCTTGACCTCGATGGCCCACCGCTCGCTGCCCAGGTCCAGTATCAAGTCCAGTTCGTACTGGTCGCTGGTCCTGAAGTAGAAGGCGCCGAACGAGCGTCCGGAAGTGTTCAGCACACCGATCGCCTGCTCGATGACGAAACCCTCCCAGCTCGCGCCGACCCACGGCTGGGCCAGAAGCGTTCGCTGGTCGGGCACGTTCAGTTGGGCATGGAGCAAGCCGGTATCGCGCCAGTAGACCTTGGGACTCTTGACCAGACGCTTTCGGATGTTGGGGCGATAGGGGGGCAGACGTCGGAGGAGGAATGCGCCAACCAGATAGTCGAGATAGCTGTTCACCGTGTGATAGGACAGGCCGAGACTTTGACCGATCTGCGAGGCGTTCCACGTCTGGCCGTGCACTGCAGTGAGCATGCGCAGCAAGCGATCCGTCGTCTGCGGGCGGGCGGGCAGGCCCCAGCTCGGGAGGTCGCGCTGGGTGAGCAACGCCAGGTAGTCTCGTTGCCACTGAGGATAGCGTTTTCGCTCCAGAACGCCGCCGTCCGGATAGCCCCCGCACAACCACAGGGACTCGCGGGCCCGACCCGTGAGCTCGCTCGCCAGGAACGGCGTCAGCTCGACCACGGAAAGGCGGCCGGCGAGCGACTCCGAGACTCGGATCATCAGGGAAGGCGAAACGGATCCCAGCAGCAGGAAGCGTCCCATGCGCTTGCGATCGCGATCGATCACGCCGCGCAGCCGAGGAAAGACGTCGGGCCACGATTGCGCCTCGTCGAGAATGACCACATCGCGACTCTGTTCGAGGCGTTCCCACTCGAGGTCGAGGCGCAGGCGCTCAGGCTCTTGCTCGAGATCGAAGTAGAGCCCGCCGAGAGCCCGTGCCAGCGTCGTTTTCCCACTCTGCCTCGGCCCCACCAGAACGACGGCGGGGAACTCCCCGAGCCGGCGCCGGAGCAGTCCCTCCACGTGGCGAGGAATCATGGTCCTGCATTATAGAGAACATTTACTGTTTTGCAAGAAACTGAGAGTTCTCGAGCCCTTGACCCGTCTTGTGCAAGCCATCCGTTGAATCCCTCGTGGACGAGATGAAGGCCGGGCCCGACAGGCGCCCGCAACGGGCTCGAAGGACGCTCAGGAGTCGCGGCGGTCTCCGATCGGAAGGGAGCGGATTCGGTGCCGACCTTCCTCGACTACGATGACCGCGCCCCGTTCCAGAGCCTCGGAGCAGTCGGGGAGAACCGCGGACAGGCGTTGGATGACATGCGCGGTCCGCATGTTGTGGAGGCGGAATACGACAACGCTCGTTCTCTCACCACGGGCGAGTGCAGCGATCTCTCCGAAATCGAGATCGACGGTGAGAACGACTCGTCGTTCGGCGATCGCTTTGTTGAAGATATCGCCGTTCGGGAGTCGCTGAAGGCCTGCATCGCGGAGGTGAACAGCCTCGTGGCCTTGCTCGCGCAGCCAGGAGACGACGCGAACGTCCAGCCCCATGTCCACGAGAAACCTCACGGGCGCTCCCCTCACCTAACCGAAGTGGACCTGCTCCTGCGCGAGCCAGGCGGCGTATTCGATGGCCTGTTGGATGTCCTCGCGCTCGAGGTCGGGATAGCCGGTCAGGATCTCGTCGAAAGTCGCTCCGTGAGCGATCTGCCCCACGATGACCGACACGGGGATGCGCATGCCGCGAATGCACGCCCGTCCGCCCAGCACGCGAGGGTCGAACGTGATCCGGTCGAAATTCATCGCTGGCCCTCCAACGAATGCATCTTAGCCCTTTCGCACGACGTTTCGCACCTTCGGGCCAGGAATCGAGGTTTCCGCCTGTTGACCTCATGCTCCGGCCCGTTCCCGATCGCGGCTTGCCTCCCCGACGCGCTAACCGGTAGGGTATCCGCTCTCGCGATGACACGGGGAGGCGCTGCATGATCACGCCCGCGCTCGTGGATCGGTTTCTCGAAGGTGTCAGAGGCCAGGCTCTCCGGGAGGGAAACCCAACCGGGGCGCACCTCCGTCTCAGTGACTGGACTCACAACGGCCTCCGATCACCCGAGAGAGCCAATAACGACTCCACACCCGTGAACCCCTGTTTGAGGCGGCGGCCTATTTTACTGCGAACACAGCCTCCGAGGTTTCCGCTTAGTCCGGTCGGTCGGGGGCCCGATGCAATCGACCCACTCGATGCGGCGCGTCTTGGTAGAAAGCCATGACGTAGACCGCGCGCCGTCGGCGTATGGCCACGCGTCGGAATGACTTAACGGTTCGTCCGGACGCGCGCGCCTACGGGCAGGTCGCGCTGACGCGCGGCGCCGCGGGCACGCCGTGCAGTCCCTCGAAGCCGTAGGGACCATTACCGAGCACGTTCTCGCCGCGGACCAGATACCAGAACGCGTCGCCGCTGACGGGAAGCTCGAAATCCGTGAATACATCCGCCACGGAGTTGGATACGAGGCACCGCTCGTCGGAGCCCGCCGATCCGACAGGTAGCCCACGAACGTGCCCGCGCAGCACCGCCGAGGTCGTCGCGCCGGCGGCGACGTTCCACGTGATCACGGCCTGCGATCCGATTCGCGACACGCGGACGCCGTTGTCCACCTCCGCGGGAAGCGGCCCGGGGTTTTCGCCGGCGCAGCGAAAGCCGAGGAAGCCGAACGTGGCGGACGGCCTGCGGCCCCCAACGACCGCGAGCGGGCCGGCACCGGTCCCGTCCACGAAGGAGCCACCGCGCGTGAGCGCACCCGGACCGCCGACCTCCGCGCTCGCGCCGGCGAGGCACATCCGGTCATCGCTCGCGCCGCCCCAGCCCGTGCACGCCGTCGAGAGCGGTGCCCAGTCCGCCACCCACTCTTCGAGGTTGCCCGCCATGTCGAAGGCCCCACGAGCCGATACACAGGCGACGCGCGAACCCGTGCTCGACACCATGTCGCTTGCGCTATTGCAGTCCGTCGTCAGATTGTCCGGCCCGGGGTCCGGCGTTCCGTCCGCCCCCACCTGCCACTCTGCGCTCGTCGGCAGCCGCTTGCCGGCGCTGGCGCACGCCTCCTGCGCCTGGAACCACGTGATGTGCGCCGACGGGATCTCCGACGGCAAGCTCACGGCGTAGATGTCGCCGGCGCAGTTCTGCCCGTCGTCGGTGCACGGCGCGTAGTCGTCCCCTTCCACACCCAGCCGTGTCGCCGCGCCCGACGCCAGGTCGACGAGCGTGGCGATACCCGACTGGATCTTCCGGACCAGCGGCGCGTTCGTCGTGGTTGGATTCGGCACGCGCCACACGCTCGCCTCGTACCGGTCCAGGCACACCGTTCCCGCCGGCACCGCATCAGGTGCGCATGGGCCCGAAGGGGCCGCAGTGGCGGCAACACCCGACGACAACACCAGGACAAGGAAACAGCTGATGATCGTTCGCTCCATCGTCGCTTCCTCCCAAACGGTCAATTTGTCTGCGAGTACCTACGGCCTCCCGACAGCGGGTTTCTAGCGGGCACAGCGGAAGCCGATGAACGCCCGCGCGCTGAACGGCCCGCCGGTGCCGACGACCGCGAGCGAACCGGCCGCCGTGCGGGCGCGAAAATCGCCGCCGCGCAGCAGCGCACCTGGACCGCCGGCCGAGCTACTCGCCCCGAAGAGGCACATGAGGTCGTCGCTGAGACCTCCCCAGTTGGAGCACACCGTCGACAGCGGCACCCACTCCGCCACCCACTCGTCGAGGTTCCCGACCATGTCGAAGGCCCCCCGCGCCGATTCGCAACTCTTGCGCGCGCCGGTGAGCGTCACCGACCCCGCGTTGCTGTTGCAGTCCGTCGTTCCGTTGTCAGAACCGGCGTCGGGCGTTCCCGTCGTGCCCATCTGCCACTCGGCGCTCGTCGGCAGTCGCTTGCCGGCATTGGCGCATGCCTCCTGCGCCTGGAACCAAGTGATGTTCGCCGCGGGAATCACCGCGGGCAGGCTCACGGCGTAGATATCGTCGGCGCAGTTCTGGCCGTTACCGGTGCACGGCGCGTAGTCGTCGACCAACGTGCCCAACTGCGTCGCACCGGCCGCCGTCAGGTCGGCCTGGGTCGCCGTTCCCAGCTGTATCTTCGTCACCAGGAGCGCGTTCGTCGTGGTCGGATTCGGCACCCGCCACACACTTGCTTCGTACCGATCCAGGCAGACCGTCCCCGCCGGCACCGAGTCAGGACCGCAGGTGCGCGCCGCATGCGCCGCCGGCATCACAACCACCAACAGCCCGAAGCCAAGAGCAATCGTCATCCCATTCCGCATCATCGTCCGTCCTCCCGATCGATCGGGTGTTCCCGAGCAAGTGGCCCTGCCCGGCGGGTTGACCGCCGGGCAGGAGCCGAACGTGCCGCCTTGATTCCCGGTCAACGGCCGAACCGCCCGATCGGCCCGTCTTCGTCCGGGAAGTTGGTGGTGTTGAGGACTTGGATGCCCGCGGTGTGATCGCCGTTGAAGGGCGTTCGATTGGCGGCACAGCCTGCCGCCGCGGCGTCCGCGGTCGAGTCGAACCACATCCCGAGGTGCAACGTGTGGACCGGCGCGGTCGCCGGGTTGACGTTGGCGTCGCCCGGATGCAGGACGGGCGCGGCGCCGGGACCCGGCGCCACGATGAACGTCTCGTCGCTGAAGATCCCGACGAAGCTCGCGTGGCCTTCGCCGCGACGGTTGGTTTCGACATCCCCCTCGTACCGGGACAAACCGAACGGAGAATGGGGGAGTTGGAGAACGAACACCGTGAACGTCGTGTTCGCAGGCAGCCCCGTGACGAACACGTCCATCACCTGGTTCGCTCCGCGCGAGGTGATCCTGACCTCGCCTTGCGCATCGGGCAGGCAGACCGCCGCCCCCGCCGAGGTCACCAGGTCGAACGAGAACGAGGCGTGCTTCCCGGGCGGCTCGAGCCGCGGTCGCTCGGGCGGGAAGATCGTCGGCGCCGCGACGGCCCTTGGCGTCAGGCCGAGGACGGTCGTTCCCGACAGAGCGAGGACGAGAGCGAACACGACGCGTGCGGGAGACTCGAACACCCGTGACTTCATGAAGACTTCTCCTTTCGAGTTCGGACTGATTGTTGTGGGCGGGACGAAGTTGCCGGAACTTTCTGCGCGACTCGGAACGGGCGCCGTACCGCGATCCTTTCCTGCTCGAGCATCGCCGCGATCAACGGCGTGCAGCCGACGCGCCCCTGAAGAACCATGGTCACGTTGTGGGCGTTCACTTCATTGCGCTGAACGCGAAGCACCTTCATCCTCCGTTCGTTTCGCGATCACGCACGGAATACACCGCAACGCGCGTGCCATGGCCGTCACGGCGTACTGCATCCGGCACAAACGATTCAGAACAAGGAGGTTGCTCGGTGCGTGCCGCTCGAGGCGTTCCGTTTCGGGCGAGCGCTACGCGCCAACCGTTTGGCAGAATGCCAGCGCGCGGGGAACCGGCTGGACGAGAAATTCCGAGCTTGCCCATTCGCGCCTCGAGCGTGGTCCGCTTGAGCCCGAGGATACTCGCGGCCCCTCCCTCGCCACTGACGCGCCAGCCCACCCTCTCGAGAACCGACTGGATGCGATCCCGCTCGATCTCCTCGAGGGTCCCGGCTGCTTTCGTTCGCGCGCCTGCGACGGGCGCTGCGAGGTGGTCGTCCAGCTCGATTCGGCCTCTCGTCGAGAGGATGACCGCGCGTTCGATGACGTTTTGGAGCTCCCGGACGTTCCCGGGCCAGGGATACGCCATGAGTTTGCCCAGGACC
The DNA here is from genome assembly GCA_020073205.1 of Terriglobia bacterium. Lineage (NCBI taxonomy): Bacteria > Pseudomonadati > Acidobacteriota > Terriglobia > Terriglobia bacterium. The sequence continues at coordinate 17,118 of JAIQFR010000054.1, read as the reverse complement.
TGCTCGCTGATCTTCTCGATGGACTTGCCCATCTTCGAGGCGTAGATCATGACGAAGTGGCGTACGAGGCGAGGGACGTCCTCCACCCGATCGCGCAGCGGCGGGATCGCGATCGGGAAGACGTTGAGACGGTAGAAGAGGTCCGCGCGGAAACGTCCCTCCCCGACCGCGCTGTGCAGATCCCGGTTGGTCGCGGCGATCAGGCGGACGTTCACCTTGAGAGTCTGAGTTCCTCCGACACGCTCGAACTCGCCCTCCTGGAGAACTCGCAGGAGCTTCGCCTGGAGCTCCTGCGGAAGGTCGCCGACCTCGTCCAGGAACAGCGTGCCACCGTTCGCCAGCTCGAAGCGGCCTACCCTGCGAGTGAGAGCCCCCGTGAAGGCGCCTTTCTCGTGACCGAACAGCTCGCTCTCGATCACGCCGCTCGGTAGGGCGGCGCAGTTCACCTTGACGAGGATCTTGTCCTTCCGCATGCTCAGACCGTGGATCGCACGGACGACGAGCTCCTTTCCCGTCCCCGTTTCCCCCGTCACGAGCACCGTGGAGTCGGTCCCCGCGACCTTCCGGATCTTCGCAAGGACCTTCCGGATGACGGCGGACTCGCCCACGACGTCCGCGAACGGAGGCTCGGCCAGGCATTCCTCCTGCCGGTAGAGATTCTCCTGCTCGAGCCGTTGCTCGAGCGACGCGACCTCTTCGTACGCGAGCAGGTTCTGGATGGCGAGAACGACCTGGTCCGCGATCGCAAGCAGAAGCTCGGAGTGACTCTCGTCGTACCGTCCGACCTCCTGACTCCAGACGTTCAGCGTGCCGATGACCTTGCCCTTGGATCTCAGGGGCACCGAAAGTGCGGAGAGAAGCCCCTCCCTGATCAGCGGTCCGTGTTCGGCGAATCGTGAATCCTCCCTGAGGTCCGGAGTCAGCACGGGAAGTCCGCTCTCGACGATCCAGCCGGAACGGCTGCCGTGTCGCGGCCACGTCGAGATGGGAACGATCGGAGGCGACGGCACGGGGCCTGCGACGGCCATCACCTTGAACCCACCTTCGATGGGGTCGTCCAGCTCGAGCGCCATGCGATCGTAGGGAATCACACCGCGAAGCGCGCGGGCGATCGCCTCCAGGAGAGTCTCCCGGTCGAGGCAGGTCACGAGGGCGTTGTTCACCTGCAGCAGAACTCGCCAGCGCTCCTCGGCATGGCTCAGTTGGCAAGTTCGTTCCTTCACGAGGCGCTGAAGGTCGTTGCTGAGCTCTCGCAACTCCCTGGCCATTCGCCGCGCCCCTATCTCGGTCATGACGGAAGAAGCCAGGCTTCGAAGGATCTCGATGTCCGCTTCCGTCCACTTCCGGGGTCTGGTGTCTACGACCCAGAAGGAGCCGAGGGCATGTCCTTCGGTCGTGGTGAGCGGGACTCCGGCGTAGGCGATCTCCCCGAGCCCGAAGACCGACGGATTGTCCTTGAAGTTCGAATTCCTGATGTCCGATACGATGAGCGGCTCACCCGACGCGACCACCTGCTTGCAGAACGAGTGCGTCAGGGAGGTCTGCCTGAGCGAAGCCAGCGGTTCCGGCAAACCGACACAGCTCTTGAAGAACCGTCGATTCCCGTCGACCAGGGACACGAGCGCGACGGGCACACGCAGGAGGGTGGTCGCAAGACGCGTCAGACGATCGAAAGCCTCCTCGGGAGGCGTATCCCGCAGGGAGGTTCGCTGAAGCGTCGGGAGCCGTTCCGCGACTTGGATCTTCTCGTCGTCCGTGCGCTGCATGCGATCACCCATCCACCGGATGAACGTCCTACCCCGTGCTGCCGCGAGAGCCGCACGAAGGGTCCTCCAACACTCCTGCATTCGCTTCGCAGGGGCAGATCTTTCACGGCGGTCAGGGGAAAGTGACGGTAGGTCTACCAGTCCAGGCCGAGTCCGCGGAGTTCGTGACGCAGCTTCACGAAGTCCCAGATCAGGACGCGATGGTCCGAGCTGGTGGCGGCAAGGAATCGATCGTCGGGGCCGAAGGATACGCCCCAGAGCATGTAGGAGCTGGCCGGCAGCATGGCGAGCTCGGCGCCCGTTTTCGTATCGACGAGCAGGATTTCATCGGGACGCAGAGCGACCGCGCAGAGGCTCGAGCCGCGCATGAACGCGAATTGAGGGGGCAGTGGCCGGCTCGGATGGCGGAGGATCGAATGGACGACACGCATCGTGCCGACGTCGTAGAAACGGATCTCCTCCGCTCCGCCGACCGCGAGCAGGCGACTGTCCGGACTGAACGCGACCGATGCCGAACCTGCGATCGGCAGCACGACGGGCGGATCGTGCGAGCCGAGGCGCGTGATCGCGACGTCGCGCCCGTGCCAGTTCCCCCATGCCAGCCAGCGGCCGTCCGGGCTCACGCGTGGGTCGTTTCCGCCGGGATCGAGCTCTCCTCGCGACTCGATCTCATTGGAACCGAACCGACCCTGGACCCACGACGGACGACGCGCCCGTGGCTCTCTCCAGATCGACAGCCACCGCTCGCCCCCGTCGAAGATCTCCGCCGAGGTGGAATCCCGGAAGTGGCGATCGCCAAGCCCTGGAAGCTCGATTCGCTCGGCGCGCAGCCGGTTCGTCGCGGTTTCCGTCCGCAACTTCCAGGCACGCAACCGGTCCGGCGTGATCGCATAGAGCCGCGTCGAGTCCGCGCTGAAAGCGACGCGCAGCGCCGGTTCGTCGTCCATCACGTCGAGCACTTCGCGCGTCATCCGGTCCAGGATCCGGATGCCGTCGGGCGCTCCCGTGGCAAGCCAACGCCCCGTGGAGCTGAACACTGCTTCCCGCGGGCCCTTGTCTCTTTCGTGTAGGGGGACCTCCTCGAGCGCGAACGACGGCTGAAGTTCGACCAGTCTCCAGTCGGCGCCGTTGGTCAGGAGGAAGACGGGGCGGTCGACGGCCGCATAGACCGCCTGGGCCGCTTGGTTCAAAAGCAGACGACCGTCGCGCAGATCCACGACAAAGGCCTGGCTGTCCCATCCGACGGTCACGAGCCAGCGCCCGGAGGGATCTGTCGCCAGGAAGACCGGCTCGGCTCGATGGAATCGGAAGACCAGCCTCGGGGCGTCCATCGACGGCCAGTCCCAGACACGGACCGAGAAATCGCTGTGCGCCGTGATGAGGCTCTTCCCGTCGGCGGTCCATGCGGCGGCGAGACCCATCTCCGGAACGTCCAGCCGTCGAGCCAGGGAGCCGTCGTTCACGCGGCGGATCTCGATCCCCCTGCGCCGTAAGCCGGACGTGAGGAAGAAGGGCTCGGTGGGGTGGACGGCGAGGGCGCCTGGCAAGTCGCCGATCGGTTGACGGGCGGCCTCGCGTCCCGACGCCAGATCGAAGAGTTGGAGGTGGCCTTCGGAGCGGTTAGCGATCAGACGCCGGCTATCGGGAGTGAAGGCAAACAACGCGACGTCGCGGATTACCAGGCGTTGCGTGCGGGAGGACAAGCTCCAGACACGCAGCACGTTGTCATGGTACTTGACGGCCAGCCACGACCCGTCGGGGCTGAAGGCGCCGTAGTCGGCAAGGGTGGCGGCGGGGGGCAGCCGCAGAAGCTCCGCGTCGTCGTCGATCGAATGGACCGAGACGGTGTGGTCGGAGTTCCACCTCATGTAACGCCTCAGCTGACGGTCCGGCCGTGGTGCCAGCATGTCGGTGGCGGGGAGGCGCCACTGCCGCACGACGCGCAGCTCGGGACCGGCCAGCGCGGCGATGGCGGCGTTCCGCAGATCGATTCCGGCGCGGATCTTGGCGGCGTCTTTGAGCGCGGCGAGCGCGCGCGTCCGACGATCCGCCTCGCCGCCGCTCGTGAGGGCCAGGGCCTGGTTCAGAAGCGACGCGCGGAGCTCCTCTCGGGCACGACCCTCCGCCGCCTCCGCGCGCCCGCGCAGAGCGGCCTCCTGCCCGGCCCGCTCTTCCGCCCGGCGGCGCTGGGTCTGCTGAAACCAGGAAGCTGCAAGAGCCAATAACGCCGTGAGAACGGCGATCCCGATGATTTGGGTCGCACGCCGCGAACGGTGCTCGATCCCGTAGGCGCGACGGATCGACCGGCCGGCGAGGAGGACGTTCAGGTCCCCTGCGAGCTCGGCGGCGTTGGCGTGCCGCTGCGACGCCTTGGGGGCGCACGCGCGGGCGAGGATCTCGTTCAGTTCAAGAAGGCCGCTGCGCTCCGAGCTGGACCACGAATCGAGGTCGACGGGTAGGTCCGGGAAATCGCACCGATCCTTGCCTGTCGCCGCCTCGTAGAGAAGCCTTCCCAGGCCGAAGATGTCGGCCTGCGTCGAGCCGGGCCCTTCCGGCGGAATGAAGCCTTCCGTTCCGACGAACGACTTGGCCTCGTCGGCTCCGGTGACCAATCCGATGTCGGCGAGCTTGGCCTGTCCCTCGACGAAGATCACGTTCGACGGCTTGACGTCGCGATGTACGAGACGATGGCGATGGATGTGGCCCAGCGCGCTGGCGAGCTGGACGCCGAGTGCGAGCACCTCGATCAGAGGCAACCGCCCCCGAGACTTCAATTCGGAAGCGAGTGTGCGCGGTTCGTAGTGTGCGAGCGAGGCCGCCGGTTGCCCATCGACGGCGTCGGCGAGCTCCATGACATAGTAGAAGTACCCCGCCGCGTCGTCGCGCCCGACGTGGAGGATGTGGACGACGCCGGGGTGAGAGCGGGAGATGGGCTCGAACTGCCGGATACCGGTGAACTCTCGCTCGTAAGGGCGTTCGCTCGAGAAGCAGCCGCGCGAGACGACCTTCACCGCACGTAACTGACCTGCCGCGCTCCGCGCGAGCCAGACCCCGCCGTAGCTGCCGCTGCCGATTTGCTTCAGAATCTCATGATCGGCCGCGCGCGGGGAAGGCGCGTCTCCGGCGGAGGAATCCTTCGGCATGCCGAAGTTCAAGCCCGGCTACATCCGGGAGGCGTCGGATCGAGAGAGCACTCCACCCGTTCCCTCACCGCTCCTTGCGAAAGGCCGTCGCCGGCCTTGGCACTCCTCACACGACGCGGCCCTTCGACCGTTCGCCCTCGATCCGCCGCGCGGCACGCTTGACGGCCTGAGACACTCGATGCCGCGCGAGATACACCTGCGCGGCGTTCATCCCCAGGGTCGATGCGACTTTCGCGACCGGCCACTCCTTGAGCACGCAGTAATCGAAGACCTGGAAGTGCTTCGGGTTCGCCTGAGCGCGCACCTGTGCGATAGCGGCGTCCAGGACGGAACGTTCCCACTCCTGGTCCCAGGCGTCGCTCAGGTTCACCCCGTCTCGCATCACGATCGCGTCCGCGTCACCCGTCCCCTCGAGCATCTCCGGACTGATGCCCGCGTGGGCCGGCTGGCGGTAGAGCTTCCGGAAGTGATCCGAAACGCGGCGGCGCAGGATCCTGAAGAGCCACTGCTTGAACGAGCCGCGTTCTCGATCGTAGCGGAACTGGGGGAGCTCCCTGGCGACGGCCATTACGGTGTCTTGCACGACGTCCTGCGCGTCGACGTCATCGAGGCCGGCGCGTCTCGCGACATTGTAGAGCAGGCGCCAGTAGAGGTCAAAGAATGTCTGCCAGCTCTCCCTGTCCTCATAGTCGCGCAGCCGAGTCAACAGGGACTGTCGTGTCTGTAGGGACAGTTCCTCGGTCAAGCTCATGGGCGGTACGGATCCTCCTCTAGAAGAACATTCGCACGGGAGGCGGACTTCTTGCAATATCCGATGGGATATTCTCGCGAGCGAGGAGATTTCTCTAGCCTGCGGAGAGAGCCGCATCCGGGCTGGGGGACGCACGCGGAGCGGACTTTCCGGGCACGAAGCGACCGCGGTGCCGAACGCGTGCCGTCGGCTCGGGCCGAAACTCGGCCTTGGATCAGCCGATCCTGCACCCCGATTGCAACGAGCGGAGAATCGCCACGACGGCCCGTCGGGCGGGTTCCGGCAGGCCTGGCCACACTTCCAGGATCACCGAGAAGCCGACTTCCGCATCGGTAGCGACCTGCCGCCGTTGTGCTCCTGTTGCGCGCGTTTCACGTCCGACCTTCGACACGCCCCGTCCGGCCCCCGTCCGAGCTTCGCACGTGGGGCAAACGGCAACTCCTTCTGGCTGTCCGACTTGCGACCCGTTGTGGCCGGCTTTCGGCCCATGCCGTCCGCCTTGGGTGGACTCTGACTCGGAGCATGTTGCGGGTTCGATTCCCGCCGCCTCCACCACTCCAGGTTCCGCGCCCCGTCCAGGGGAATCTTCCGAACCCCGGGGACCTTCCTTCACGACAATCGCCGGACCTCGACGACGATCGTCTTCTTGACGCTGGCCCACGTGACCCTGCGGAGCATCCGCGGCATGGGCTCGGTCTCGGCGTCCTCGAAGAACGCCAGGGAACGCAGCAGGTGGTACTCGTTGAAGTCGATGCCGACGAATCGCCGGCGGATCATCTCGAAAACGGCCTCGAGGGAGCCTCCGCTTCCAAGATAGAAGAAGAGGTCCACGAAGTCCTTCCGGCTGCCTCGCCCCCCGATCGCGATCACCTTCATCACGGCGATATCGCGCGGATCGGCGACGACGATTCCACGGTATGCCGTCCCGGGAAAGAGCAGCGGGGCCTGTGCGGAAAGGAAACTCACTCGCAGTCCCGCGAGGGTGACGTGAAGTGTGCCGGCCGAGCGAGCCTGTACGTGGACGGGTCGAACGCGGGCGAGCGCTGCGGCCAGCTCCTCGACCTCGAAAGGGCCGACCCGGAAAAAGTCGAGATCCTCGGAGACGCGGTGCCCCAGTTGAAGGGCCAACCCGGTCCCACCCGCGAGGGCCCATCCCCGCAGGAGCCCGGCGCGGACCAGCCCGCGGACGATCGTCCAACCGTCAGCGCGGAGGACTTTCGGGTGCACGATCGCTCCCTCCGAGGATGAGGCGCCAGTAGTGGCGCGTACGAGGATCCACACCCCGGCGTTCGGCGGCGCGGCGGACGGCTTCGTCGCCGAAGAAGGCTCGCGCCGCTCGGACCTGCTCTCGGCTACCCGCGGTGAGGACCCGCTCCAGCACCCAGCCCACGTGCTCGGCGAGGTCGGAAACTCGCAGAGTGCGCTCCCAGAACAGGGGCGACAGCATCTTCGCCAGGGTGTTCTGCGACGGACGCCGCGCCGTTGCCGATCGCCGGGTCGCCGGGAGGAGACGGATCTCGAGACGGGCACCGAGCGCCGCTCCGATCCGCCTCAGGGTTCCCACCTCGAAACGGTCCCAGCCGTTCTCGTACCGATGGAGGGCCGGACCGCTCGTGCCCGCTCGCCGGGCCAGCTCGGCCAGAGTCCAGCCCCGCCTCTCTCGCAGGACGCGGATCTGTTGGCCGAGGGGCGGGGGTCCAGTACTGTTATCATTCATGATAATATACTACCCACCGACTGGTTGGACGTCAAGCCCGCGCTCAAGGGTCCGAGGTCCACGCCGACGGAATACTCGGGAGGGGCGGGCGTGCCGGAGATTGCGCGCGACGGTGCGCCGGAGATCGGCGCGTGCCGACCGGGAATCCGCGAGAGTACTTCGCCTTGCGCCGCCGGTGCTTGCGCGTGCTCTTGTTGCCGTCTCGACGGTGAGCCGCGGATGTCCCCCTCCATGGTCAGCCCGCATCCTTCCGCAACCTCGAGTTGTGCTCCTGTCGTGCTTCCGCCGCGTCCGGGGATGGTTCCGCCGGGACCGTGGCCCGTCCGGCCCGTGCAATCCGGGCCGGGGACACCTTACTTGCGTCGCTCCGGTCCCAGCGCACCGTGTGCCGGCAACCCACGGTCTTCGCATTATCATTTCAGCCATGCCCCGGGTTGCTTGGTGGCGGCTTCGGTACGTTGCGGCGGCGGTCCTGCTTCTGCCGCGTCTGACCGCGTCCGATGCCTGGAGCCTGGAGAGGCTTCAACGCAAATTCGACCTCGAACAAGGCCTGCCTTTCTCCGAGATCAACTCGATCGCCCAGGACACCCGCGGATTCCTTTGGATCACCGCCGGCGGTGGACTGTTTCGTTACGATGGCGTCGAGCTGCGGGCCTGGGCGCGAGGGCCCGAGCGACGCTACATCAAGGACGTCGCCACCGGGCCGGCGGGAGAGGTCCTGGTGCGAGAGGGTCCCGGCGACTCCGGTGGGTTGTACGAGGTGGCCGACGGGGAGATCCGAGCCGTGGCGGGACCGGAGCCCTCTCCTTGGGCCATCAGCGGAGCGCCGGTCTGGGACGGACATTCCAACCTCTGGGTAACGACAGGCGAGCGGGTGTGGTTCAAGCCTCCTCGAGGCGGTTGGCGCGAGGTGCCCCCTTCGCTGCTGGGCTCCGAGAGGCCTTACGAACTCGAGGTCTCCGAGGACGGAGCCGCCATCGTGATCACGGAGAAGGCGATCTGGCGCGCGGACACGGCCCCCAGCACCGCCCGCCTCGCCTCGATCGGGAGTGTCCAGAGGGTGCTCGCGCGGGCGGACGGCTCCCTCGTGATCTTGGCGTTCAACCGCAGAGGCAGCCAGGTTTCGGAGCTCAGGGACGGCAGGGTTCGAGAGTTGTTCGACCTCCGAGCTCGCCCGATCGACATGGTCCAGCGGGGGCGCACCCTCTGGGTCGCATACGACTCGTGCCTCGTGGCTCTCCGACCCGGCGAACCGCCCGAGATCCTTGGCCCGGCCGAAGGAGTCCCCAGCGGGGGCCCGCTTCTCGTGGACCACGAGGGGAGCCTGTGGCTCGCCAGTTTCCGGGGACTCCTGCAGTACCCGGAGCCGGACACCGTGGCGTGGCTGGGGGATCACGCCACGCGGCGCTTGGAGCTCGGGCCGGAAGGGATCTGGGTGGACTCTTGGGGCGGCCTGACTCTGCTCCGGCGGCAGGGAGCCTCTTGGCGCCCGGAGCCCTCGCCCGACACGGGCACCAGCGCCGTTTGCGTGGGGACCGACGGCACGATGTGGGCGGGATACGCGGGCCGCTTCCTCGAGCGCCGGGGAGGCCGCTTCGTATCGCATTCTCGTCCGGATCTCACGAACGTCGAGAGCTGCTCTCCGGGTGCGGACGGCAGGGTCTGGCTCTCGACGAATCTCGGCTTGATGTTGGCTGACGGGAGTCTGCCGTTCTCCAGGCCGGCGCCCAGGACCGGACCGCCGCGGATCGCCACGAAGGATGTCCGGGCGAATCTGCTCGAAGACCGCAGTGGACGACTCTGGGTGACGGCGAACGACGAGATCTGTCACGCCGACGCCCGTGCCGTGGCTTCCGGCCGTCCCGTGGGATGGTCGTGCTCGAGGGCCGCGGGAGCGGGCTCGATCACGTCTCTGGTGGAGATCGCTTCGGGGAATCTCTGGGCCGCCACGGCGCTCGCGGGAGTCTATCGCCGCACCTCCCACGGTTGGGAGCCGATACCCGGTTCGCGGATGCTCCCCACACCGCTCGTTCGAAAGCTGCGGCCGTCGCCATCGGGGGGCGCTTGGATCATCAGCTTCGGCACCATCCTCCGCGTCGTCGATCGTCCGGGCTCGGAGGAGGGGTGGGAGATCGTGGAGCGACCCGCTCCATGGCACGGCCTGATGATCAGCGATGCCGAGGACATCCTGGAGGAAGTCTCAGGAGATCTATGGATCACGACTCTGGCCGGTGTCGTGCACATCGGCGCCGAGGTACGCCGCGCGGTGCCGCCCGTGCCGCGCGTGGAGCTGGTCGACGTCCTCCTGGACGGGAAGCCGCTGGCGTGGCAGGGGAGCGTCGCTCTTCCCTACCGCCGCAACAGGATCGAGCTGCGCTTCGCCGCCCTCTCCTACCGTGACCCGTCCCGGCTGCGGTACCAGGTTCGGCTGCGCGGTGAATCGTCCTGGCTGGATTCGCGCCGGCCGTCGTTCCAATTCGTCGACCTGCCGCCCGGGAGATACCAGGCGGAGGTTCGTGCCTCCCTCGACGGGCGCCGGTGGTCGGCGGCACCCGCAAGCCTCTCCTTCGCCGTGCTGCCTCCGTTCTGGAGGTCCTGGTGGTTCGCCTTGATCGTCGTGGCGGTCGTCGCCTCGGGCGCCTATGCTCTGTACCGCTACCGCGTTGCTCAGCTTCTCAGGGTGGAGCGGATGCGCACTCGGATCGCCCTGGACCTGCACGACGACGTCGGGTCGTCGCTCTCGCAGATCGCGCTCCAGAGCGATCTGGCCCTTTCCAGGATCGAGCGCGGAGAAGGGGACGCGACCTCCGCGCTCGAGCAGATCTCGGCGAGCTCGCGCGGTCTCGTCGACACGATGAGCGACGTCGTCTGGGCGGTCGATCCGAGTCACGACATCCTATCGGATCTCGCACGTCGCATTCGATCGTTTGCTCTGGAGTCCGAGGGGGCCGAGGGCCTGTCGATCCTGCTCGATCTTCCGCCGCCGGAACAGGAAGTCCCTCTGGACGCGAACGTGCGGCGACAGGTCTTTCTCATCTTCAAGGAGACCTTCACCAACTCGCTGCGCCACGCGGCCGCTTCGCGAATCGAGGTCCGATTGTGCGTCAAGGGCGACGCGGTGGAGCTCGTGATCGCGGACGACGGTCACGGCTTCTCCGTCGCGGATGCACACGGGGTGGCAGGGGCAGAACGTCGAGGAGGTCAAGGTCTAGGGAGCATGCAAGGCCGCGCGGCGTCCTGCAACGGAACCCTCGTGGTCGAGAGCGCGCCGGGCCGGGGGACGACGGTCACGCTCCGGGTGCCGCTCCGATGACCGGATCCTACGCGACTGAGAGTTCTCTCAGGGTCGGAGAAGACCGGTCGACGCATACTTTCCCTCCGGAGGGGAGAGGATGACCTTGGAGCGCGTGCCCGATCCTGCGGCCGCCGGGGTTCTGCCGCCCCTTCGGGTGGCGATCGTCGAGGATCGTGACGACATCCGTCTGAGCCTCTCGGCGATCCTCGACGAGGCGCCGGGCTTCCGGTGTGAGGCCGCCTGGAGCACGATGGAGATGGCCCTGCGCGAGATCGTGCGGCCGCTGCCCGACGTCGTTCTCGTGGACATCAACCTGCCTGGGATGGACGGAATCGAGGGCATAACGCGGCTGCGCGAGCGCTTCCAGAATCTCGTGCTGCTGGTCCTTACGGTCTTCGGCGACGACCGGAGGATCTTCGACGCGCTCTGCGCCGGCGCCAACGGCTACCTGCTCAAGAACACCTCGCGCAGGAGGCTCCTCGAGAGCCTGCGCGAGGCGGTCGCCGGCGGCGCGCCGATGTCGCCTCAGGTCGCGCGCCGAGTCATCGAGATGTTCCGAAACGTCCGCCCGCCGGCGCAGGCCGACCACGAGCTGACCCCGCATGAGCTGCGCGTGGTGAAGCTCCTGGCCGACGGGCACAACTACAAGAGCGCCGCCGCCGAGCTCGGCACGAGCACCAGCACGGTCAACTACCACCTGCAGCAGATCTACCGGAAGCTCCAGGTCCACAGCAAGTCGGAAGCGGTCGCCAAGGCGCTGCGGCACGGCTGGCTGCGGTAGCGTCCCCCACGACTCTTCCCCGACGTTCCTGAGAGTTCTCTCAGGCCCCCTCCGCCCCGGCCGCGGTATTCCTTGACGCGGCTGGAAGCAATCGTCGGGCGTCGCCCGCGCCCGGGAACCCCGAGGGGGTGACGAATGAAGAGAACGCACGGCGCCTTCGTGACATTGGCTCTACTTCTGACGGCCGGGCTCGCTGCCGCTGCCGACCCTCCGACTGTGGTCAACTACCAGGGCGTCCTCCGCGATGCCACCGACAAGCCCAGGGCGGGGGCGTTCGACATGGTCTTCCGCTTCTACGACGCCCTCTCCGCGGGGAACGAGATCCTCGTCGATTCGCACACCGGCGGCGGGGGGAATGCGGTCACGGCGACCGGCGGTCTTTTCAACGTCCAACTCGGCGGCGGAACGGTCACCGACGGCTCGGGAGCCGGGACGTACACGTCCCTCTCCGACGTCTTCCGCGACTACGGCGCCGCGTATCTCGAGATCACGGTGGGCGCCGAGGTGTTGAGCCCGCGGATCCGAATCCAGTCGGCGGCCTACGCGTTGAACGCGAGCAACCTCCAGGGAAAGCCCGCGTCGAATTTCGTGGATGTCTCCTCCACCGGCCAGACGAAAGCCGGGCACCTGACCGTCAACGGCGGCATCGACGCGTCGGTGGCCTCGGGCGTCGCCCTCAACGCGAGCGGCACCCTGACCGGCGGCGCCTTCGTGACAACGGGCGCGTCCGCCTACGTCGCCGATACGAGCGTCGTCAAGACCGGCATCCGAGCGCAAGGAGATGATGCCGGCGGCTATTTTCTGGACACCAACAACACAGCGAGGGTGTACCTGGCCGCGCCAGGAGCTGGCATCGAGGCCTCTGGGACGTTTGAAGGTGGTTTCTTCACCGACACCGTCTTCCCCTACAACGACTTCGTGTATCTCGCGCGGTCCGACGGATACGGCGTCTACGCCAGCGGAAATGTCTACGGCATCGACGCATCTGGGTCTACTGCTGGCGGGCACTTCGCGACCGCCGGCGCCGGGAGTGCCTTTCTGGCGTCCGGAAGCAACGGCATACACGCGAGCGGGGCGCCAGCCGGGCATTTCGATGGATCCCTCGGGGGCGTGGGATCGATCGACCTCGCGAGCGGCGACTTCGGGGCGCTGGGGCACGGCCGCTACCCCGGAGCCGGTGCGTACTTCGACGACCCGTACTCCAGCGGAAAGTCCTGGATCGGATTCGGAGATGAGGGGATCTACGGCATCGGTGCGTACGCGGGAGGCTACTTCACGCGCTCGTTCCACAACGTGCAGGCGTTTCTCGGGAGCTCGGACTACTCCAGCCACCCGGTCGCGGTCTACGGGTACAGCAACGAGAGCGGCGCCTACCCGGGGTTCTTTCGGGACGACGTCACCGGCGCGTACGCGTGGGTCGGCAGCAATGGAGCCAAGATCGTCGGCAACGGCAGTGTTGGCTTCATTCAGAACCACCCCGCCGACCCGTCCAAGACGATCGTCTACGCGGCACCGGAGGGAGACGAGGTTGCGGTCTACACGCGCGGCTCCGCGCGTCTCGTCGACGGCGAGGCGCGGGTCACGCTCGGCGAGACGTTCGCGCTGGTGGCGAATCCCGACATCGGCCTCACCGCGACGGTGACGCCGAACGGCGACGCCATCGCGCTCGGCGTGGCAGAAAAGAGCACGCGCGAACTACTCGTTCGAGGCCCCGCCGGCTCGAACGCCGAGTTCGACTACATGGTCTGGGGTCTCAGGGTCGGCTTCGAGGACCGCGCCGTCGTCCAGACCAAGCGCGAAGAGGCGTACATCCCGTCGCACCGCGTCGAAGAGGATGTATACGCCAAGGCACCCGAGCTACGAAGCTACAGCGCGCTATCTCGCTACACGCGGATGCGACAGGCATCGACGGGTCGAGCAGACGCGCCCGACCTGACCGCCTCGAAGGCGCTCGAAAGCGCGATCCACGTGTTCGATCCCGCAACGGACGCGCACGGGCCCCACAAGGACGGGACCGAGCCGACCGCGACGGTGCCCCGTTCGATCGGGAATGCCACTCCGGTCTCGATCCCGGCGCCCGTCGCTCCAGGGACGGCAGCTGAAACGGGCGGCGGACGCGCCATGGCCCTCACGAGATCTGTACCGACCGACAAGCCCGAAGTCCCGACCCCATCAGGGAATCGGTCCGCGGCGTCGTTGCCGAACACGACGCTCGTCAACGTGGTGGAGACGGTCGAGGCGGGCGACATCCTCGCGAACGATCCTCGGAGGCCCGGCGAGCTGCGGCGCGCATCGAGCGCGGAAGATCCGGGGGTCGTCGGGATCGCAGCCGGCGAGTCGGGCACGACCTGGAGCGAGTGGGCGCCCCTCGCTCTCGCGGGAGCGGTGCTCTCGTGCAAGGTGGACGCGTCGTACGGAGCGATCGCGCCGAACGACCTCCTCGTCGCTTCGCCCACTTCCGGGCACGCCATGCGGGCCGGCGAGAACCCCGCGAACGGTACCGTCGTCGGGAAGGCCCTCGAGCCTCTGGAGGCGGGCACGGGAACGATCCGCGTGCTCGTGATGTCCCGATGAGGCCGCCCACGGCGGCGAGGCCGATCGCCGGTCTCCTCGTCGTCTTGGCGACGAGCGGAGTCGCGATCGCGCAGACGAGCGCGAACTACAAGCTCACCGAGTTCACGTTCAACAACGGCGGGGACCCGCGGAATGGATCCTACGCTGCTTCGGCCAACTACAGGATCCGGCTCGACGCCATCGGAGATGCCGTCGCCTCGGCGGGGCTGTCGAGCGCGAGTCACCACATGGGCGGGGGATTCGTTTCCGACTATCCACCGCCAGGAGAGGTCGAGGGCCACCTCTTCTTGAACAGGACGACCCTCACGTGGAGCCCGGAGAAGTCCGTTGGGAGCTACGATGTCTACCGGGCGTTGATCTCGAGCCTGTCCGGACTCGCTTACGGAACGTGCCTGCAGAACGGACTCACGACCGAGAGCGCGACGGACGCCGCGACGCCGTCGGCTGGCAACGGATACTTCTACCTCATCACGGCCAGGAACCTCCTCGGGGAGATCGGAACGAAGGGGTACGCGAGCAGCGGTATCGAGCGCGCCAACGCGGCCCCGTGTCCGTAGGGAGTGAGCCAGTAGATTCTCTTCCCTCCGAACCGTCCGACCCTTGCGCAGTCCCACTCACCCCCCGTGGCGGGCTCGATTCCCGCTGCCGAGCGCCGTCTCTCCCGCGCGGATGCCGGTTCGTCCGTGCCCAGGAACGAATCGGCAGCGGACTCGTCCGCTTCAGAAAGAGGGTTAGAATCGATCATCGCGAGATTGGCGTGGCGGAAAACGGGTCCGAGGAAGGAGGAAAGGATGTCGAAGGCGAGCACGAAGATCTTCCCGTTCCTCTGGTACGCGACGGAGGCGGAGGAGGCGGCGAAGTTCTACACGTCGATCTTCCCTGACTCCCGCGTGGACCGCGTGACGTCGCTGATGAGCGAGTCGCCCTCCGGGCCGCCCGGATCGGTGAAGGTCGTGGACTTCACGCTGTTCGGGCAGCGGTTTCAGGCGATGACCGCGGGACCGCACCACGACTTCAACGACGCAATCTCGTTGGTCGTGCTCTGCGATGATCAGGCAGAGCTGGACACGTACTGGAACGCGCTCCTGAAGGGCGGAGGGAAGGAGCAGGCGTGCGGCTGGCTCATGGACAAGTACGGCCTGAGGTGGCAAATCGTGCCGGCCCGTTTCGTCGAGATGATGGCCGACAAGGATCCGGCTCGCTCGAAGCGCGTGACCGATGCCATGCTACGGATGGTCAAGTTCGACATCGCCGCGCTCGAAGCGGCCTACCGGTCCTGAAGCGAGGCTCCCGGCCATGGAACGCAAGACCGCTCAGGATTTCGATCAGGAGCTGCTCGGCCTGTTCGACGCGTACGTTCACGGAGCGATCGACCGGCGCATGTTCCTCGAGAAGGCGGCGAAGTTCGCCGTCGGCGGGGTCACGGCGACGATGCTCCTGGATCAGCTCACCCCGAACTTCGCCGCCACGGTGGTGGCGTCCGACGATCGGCGGATCCGGGCGGAATTCGTCGAGTTCGACACTCCTGAGGGGTACGGCAAGGGGCGCGCCTACCTCGTCCACCCGGCGGAAGCGAAGAGGAAGCGTGCGTCCATCCTCGTCATCCACGAGAACAGGGGATTGAACCCGCACATCGAAGACATCGCGCGCCGTCTGGCGGTCGCCGGCTTCGTGGCGTTTGCGCCGGATGCGCTGTTCCCTCTGGGCGGGTATCCGGGGGACGAGGACAAGGCGCGCGAGATGTTCTCGAAGCTCGATCAGTCCAAGACGCGCGAGGACTTCGTCGCGGCGGTGGGGTTCTTGAGGTCGCGGCCCGACGCGAACGGGAAGATCGGCGCGGTCGGCTTCTGCTACGGCGGCGGGATGGTGAACTACCTCGCCACACGTCTCGGCGGCGCGCTCGGTGCCGTGGTGGCGTTCTACGGGTCCGCGCCCGACCTGGACGACGTGCGGAAGATCAAGGCGCCGCTCATGATCCAGTCCGCTGAACACGACGATCGGATCAACGCGAGCTGGCCGGACTACGAGAAGGCGCTGAAGGCGGCGCACGTGCGCTACGAGCGGTTCCTGTATCCCGGGACGCAGCACGGATTCAACAACGACACGACACCGCGGTACGATGCCGCGGCTGCCGAGCTGGGCTGGGGCCGGACGATCGCGTTCTTCGAGAAGCACCTGCGCTAGGGGTTCGAGCGTGGGGTGAGGCCGGACGTGCGCGCCGTCGCCTGGCTCTGCTCCTGCAGGACGACGTAATCCCATGTGGCAAACTCCCACCCCCGAGCCCGCCATGACCCTACGAGAGCGCCTCCAATCCACCGGCATTCGCCGATCGGGAGGCCCGCGCAACGGGTTCCGCTATCGCCGCGCGCGTGGCGCGGCCGTCTCGGCCGGGGACCTGCGACGCATCGAGGGGCTCGGGATCCCGCCGCGGTGGACCGAAGTCACGATCGCGGTCTCGCAGAGCGCCAAGGTCCAGGCGGTCGGGAAGGACGCCGCGGGGCGCTGGCAGTACCTCTATCGCGCCGCGCACACGAGGCGACGCACCCTCGAGAAGTTCGACCGGCTGCTCGAGTTCGCCCGCGGGCTGCCGGCGCTGCGCTCGGCACTCGCGCGGGACCTCCGCCTTCCCGGGTTGCCGCGCGACAAGGCGCTCGCCGCCGCCGTCGCGATCCTGGCCACCTCGTTCGTGCGCGCGGGGTCCGAGGAGTACGCGGAGGAGAACGGCAGCTTCGGGCTCGCCACCCTGCGCCGCGCGCACGTCAAGGTGAAGGGACGCCGCGTCCTCTTCGACTACCGCGGGAAGCACGGCGTGCGGAACCGGCACGAGATCGCGAGCCCCGAGCTCTCGGCCATCGTCGCGAGGATGCTTCGCGAGCCGGGGGACGAAGTGTTCAAGTACGTCGACGAGAGCGGCCGCGTGCGCGACGTCCGCCGGTGGCAGCTCAACGGGTACGTCAAGCGGGTCATGGGGCGGCGCTTCAGCGCGAAGGACTTCCGCACCTGGGCCGGGACGTGGATCTGCGCGGCGGCGCTCTACCGCAGGAGGCGGACGGCGCGCGACGAAAAGTCGCGCGAGAAGGCGGTCGTCGAG
>JAIQFR010000053.1 GCA_020073205.1 Terriglobia bacterium | reverse complement strand
GCCTGCTCGCGCTCGATCGCCTCGAACAGCGCCTTGAAGTTCCCCTTGCCGAAGCTCTGGCAGCCGCGCCGCTGGATCACTTCCAGGAACAGCGTCGGCCGGTCCTCAACGGGCTGCGTGAAGAGCTGGAGGAGGTAGCCGCTCTCGTCCCGGTCCACGAGGATGCCGAGCTTTCGGATCGCGTCGCGATCCTCCTCGATCTCGCCGACCCGGTCCCACACGGTCTCGTAGTACGATTCGGGCACGTGGAGGAAGTCGACGCCGTTCTCCCGGAGGCGGGCCACCGTGGCGACGATGTCGTCGGTCAGGAGCGCGATGTGCTGCACTCCGGCCGACACGTTGAAGTCGAGGTACTCCTGGATCTGGCTCTTCTTGAGGCCTCCCGCCGGCTCGTTGATCGGAAGCTTGATCCTCCGGTCGGGCGAACTCGCCATGACCTTGCTCCGGAGCGCGGTGTACTCCGTCGAGATGTCCTTGTCGTCGTACGAGACGAACTGGTGGAAGCCGAGGGTGCGGATGTACCAGTCGCACCAGCGGTCCATCTGGCGGTCCTCGACGTTGCCGACGACGTGGTCCACGATCAGGAGCCCCGTGTCCCGCCCCTTGACGCCCTTGTCCTCGTAGCCGGGGAGGAACACGCCCTCGTACCCTTCCTTCGAGACGAAGGTGTGGATGGTATCGCCGAACGTCTTGATCGCGAACGCGGTGACCGACCCGTTCCGGTCCGTGAACTCCGTGGGAGCCATGACGGTTTCGGCCCCCCGCGCCACGACCTCCCGGAAGGCGGCGTCGGCGTCGTCCACCTCGAAGGCCAGGTCCTTGACGTTGTCGCCGTGGAGCGTCAGGAAGACGTTGCGCGGGTCCTCGTGGGACAGGGGGGACGTGAGCACCAGCCGGATCTTGTCGTTCCCCACCACGTAGGACGCCCTTCCCCGCGTTCCGGTCTCCGGTCCCATGTACGCGAGCTGGCCGAAGCCGAATGCCTTGCGGTAGAAATACGCGGCCTGCCGCGCGTTCCCCACGATCAGCTCGATGTGATGGATGCGCTTGAGCCGGAACGGATGGGCCACGGCACCTCCCTCGGACCCCGGCAATCAGGACCAAATAAGGAGTTTATCCCCGCCGGGACGGGAAGCGCAAGGCCGGGATGGGAGGACGGACGCCGCTCTCGCGGCCTGCCGGACCGGCCGGTCGAGGCGGCGCCCCGCGATCGCCGCACCTGTCAGTGCGTCTCGAGCACCCTCGGCCGCGCGGCGCCGGGCTCGCGAGTCCGCGCGGCGGCGTCGCCGCTGGACAGGCGGTAGATGGAGCCTCGCCGCTCTCCCAGCCGCTCGATGAACCCCCGCTCCACGAGCCGGCGCAGGTTGTCCTTGAGCGTGTTCCGGTTGGCGCCGGTCGCCGCCATGAGGAGCGAGGCCGCCACGGTGCCGTGCTCCCGGACCGCGTCCAGGATCGAGCGCTGCAGCGGCGTCAGCTCGAGGGCGCGGCGCTCGAGGTCGATCTTGGCCTCGACGCGCTCGCGGTGGCGGTCCATCGCTTCCAGGAAGAACCGGACCCACGGGGAGAGGTCCGCCTCGCCCGCCCAGATCCGGTTCTCGGCGGAATCGAACGCGTCGTGGTAGGCGTCCCGCATCTCCTCCATGACGCTTTCGAGGCTCGCGTACGGCATGTAGCCATACCCGGCCTTTCGCACGAGATGCACCGCCAGGAGGCGCCCCATCCGTCCGTTCCCCCTGGAAAACGGGCTCGTCGCCAGAAAGGCGAGCATGAAAGAGGCGACGACGAGCAACGGGTGATACTCCTTCGCTCGGAGCTCGAATTCCAGCCAGGTCGTGAGCTCGTCCATCTTCTCCGCGAGCAGGCGCGGCGGGAGCGTCTGGAACACCCGGCCGAGTGCCCGCCCCTCCGCGTCGAACGCCTCGAGATGGAGCGGCTCCGTGCGCCACGCGCTGGGGGACTCGGGGTTCTCCCGGACGCCGAGCAGCACCGCGTGGAGCTTACGGATCTCCTCCGGGCTCACCAGCGGACCATCGGACGGGAACGGCCGGTCCATCGCCTCGGCGTACCCGAGCACCTCCCGACCTTCGCGGACCGGAAGGTCCTCATCGCGCAAGAGCCCGGCGACCTCGCTGTCGGTCACCCGGACCCCGGACATCCGGCACGACGCAGCGACCGAGCGGACCCTCGAGGCCTCCTTGAGTCGGGTCAGCCGATCCGGTGGAACGAGCGTTCCTGCCGCCCATACCCCGCGGAAGTGGTCGAGCCTGGAGATTGCATTCAGGATTTCCGGTGTCACCTGGATCTTAAGTTCCATAACGGCTCATTGTAACACCCAAAACCACCCTATGTATTGGGTATATATGGGTGTCTAAAGAGAGTTCATCGCCCCGCGCTCTGCGGAATGTGATGATCGTCGGCAGTCGTTGACATAACGCCCTTGGGGAAATACGATTCCAGACCTCCCAGCGCGCTGACTGACCTCCGTGGCGATCCCGAGGATACCACGATGGCCACCGAACGGAAGACCCAGGTTTCCAGAGGATACAGATTCCAGGCCGGCCTCCCCGCCGTGCTCTTCGAGGCCGGCGGCGAGCATCCGTGCACGGCGATCGACCTGAGCCGGACCGGGGTTCTCCTGGTGGGTGAGCTCGAGGCTCCTGCCGGACCGCAGGTGGAGTTCACGATACGATCCCAAGCCGGCGATCTGGAGCAGCGGTTCGCCGGCCGGGTAATCCGGGTGGGAACGGGTGTCAAGGGCGAGGGGACCCGGATAGCGGTCGAGTTCCTGCCCCTCGACCCGCGGGGGAAGGACATTCTCGAGTCGCTTCTCGCCCGCGTCATGGAGGGATTGGCACCGGCCTCGATCGAAGCGCTCCGCCCGGGCGCACCCCCGAACGAAGTTCGCCAGGCGCTGAATTCGGTCCCGTTGGCGCAGCGAATCGCGCTGGCCGCGAGGGCGGGGCCGAGAGAGAGAGAGTTCCTCCGCCAGGACCAGCACCCGCAGGTGCTGGAGGCGCTGGCGCGCAATCCGAATCTCCTCCTGGCCGAGGCGCGGGCCCTCGCCACGGTCGTCCACGTGACCCCCTCCACCCTCGAGGTCCTCGCCACGGATCCTCGCTGGTCGCAGGACGAAGAGATCCGGATCTTCATCGCCACCCACCCGCAGGTTCCCATTCCCCTCGCGGAAAGCCTCGCGGCGCGGCTAGAGCCCCCCGCGCTCCGGAGAATTCTCTCCCGTCCGTCGCTCAACGCGTTGCTGCGGGACAAGATCGTGAAGCGCCTCCCCCGCGGGTAGGTGCCATAATTGGAGCATGCTCGAGCACAAAGCCGCCCTGGCGCTCGCCGGACTCTCCCTCGTTCTCACCCAGGGGACGCCCGTGAAAAGCGGTGACGACGCCGGTGCGAGGCTCTTGGCGGCGGCCACGTCCGAGGGGAAGGCGTGGGAGAGACTGGCCTGGCTTACGGACCGGATCGGACCCCGGCTCAGCGGGTCGGCCGGGTACGAGGCTGCGGCCCGGTGGGCGGTCGCGCAGTTCCAACGCGACGGCGCGGATCGGGTCTGGACCGAGAAGGTCACGGTTCCCCACTGGGTCCGTGGGACCGAGACCGCGGCGATCCTGACGCCGGTCACGGCCCCGATGGCGGTCACCGCGCTCGGCATGAGCGAGCCGACCCCCGAAGGAGGCGTCACCGCCGAGGTGGTGGAGGTCTCGAGCCTCGAGGAACTCAAGTCGGTCGCCGCGAGGGTCAAGGGTAGGATCGTGCTCTACAACCGGCCGGTGCTCCCCAACGGGGGTGAGGAGCACGGGTACGGCGCTGCCGCGGCGCTCCGCCACGACGGCGGGGTCGCGGCGGCGAAGCTCGGTGCGGTCGGCGCGCTGATCCGTTCCCTGGGCACCGCCGCGTTCCGCCTCCCCCACACCGGGATGACCGAGTACGAGCCCGGCGTTCCGCGGATCCCGTACGCCGCCATCAGCCAGGAGGACGCGGATCACATCCATCTCTTCCTGGCCGCGGGCGAGACCGTGCGCGTGAAGTACACCCTCGGCTGCAAGACCCTCCCGGACGTCGAGTCGGAGAACGTGCTCGCGGAGATCCGCGGGAGCGAGCTTCCGGACGAGGTCGTCCTGATCGGCGCCCACCTGGATTCGTGGGACCTCGCCACCGGCGCGATCGACGACGGAGCCGGGTGCGCGGTCGTGATGGACACCCTCCGCCTCCTGAAATCGCTGGGCCTGAAGCCCCGCCGCACGATCCGGGCGGTCCTGTTCGTCAACGAGGAGAACGGTCTCAAGGGCGGGCACGCCTACGCCGACGCCCATCGCGAGGAGCTGGGGCGCCACGTCGCGGCCATCGAGATGGACAGCGGCGGGACGCGGCCGACCGGGTTCGGCGTGAGCGCCGGCGCCGGCGGCATCGAGGCCGTGACGCGGATCGCAGCACCCCTCGCCGCGATGGGAGCCGCGGAGGTCTCGAAGGACGGGGGCGGAGCCGACATCTCCCCGATGAGAGCCGCGCGGGTCCCGATGATCGGCCTCCGCCAGGACACCACCCACTACTTCGACTACCACCACTCGGCGGCGGACACGCTCGACAAGGTGGACCCCAAGGAGCTCGCGGCATGCGAGGGGGCGATGGCTGTCGTCGCTTACGGGCTGGCGAACGCGGCGGCGCCGCTGCCCCGGCTCGAGCCGCCCGAGGTGCCGCCGCCGGCCCCGCCGAAGACTTCGAGGTAGGTCGTAGCTAGAAATGCGCGGGGTCGAGCCGGATCCCCTGCGGGAAGGCGGAGAGCCGTTCGAGCGAGAATCCCTCGACGAGCGCGGATGCGCCCAGGGGCTCCGTCGTTTCGCGCAGGCCCACGAGCTCCGCGAAACGGCCCACCACCCGCTCCGCGGCCACCCCGGCCTCGCGAGTCTCGCGGATCGACGCTCCCACATGACGCTTCGACAGGCGCACGCCGTCGGGCCCCAGGAGCAGCGGCACGTGGCCGAACGCGGGAGGCGTGAGGCCGAGCGCATCGTAGAGCAGGAGCTGCCGCGCCGTGGACGCCAGGAGATCGCCTCCGCGAACCACGTCGGTGATTCCCATCCCCGCGTCGTCCACCACCACCGCGAGCTGGTACGCGGCCGTCCCGTCGGCGCGCCGGATCACGAAGTCGCCGGGCGCCACGCCCCCTCGCGCGCCGAGCACACGATCGTCGAAGGACGGCGCCTCGCTCGCCTCGACCCGGAACCTCAGAGCGTGCGGCCGCCCTTCCGCGATGCGCCGGGCGGCCTCGGCGGGCTCGAGCGCGCGGCAGGTTCCCGGGTAGCGGACCTCGTCCCCCGGCTCCTGGGGCGCGCTCGCCGCCGTCCTGACGTCCTTCCGGCTACAGAAGCACGGGTACGCCCGCCCGGCCGCCCGGAGGCGCTCGCATGCCTCGTCGTAGTACGACGCCCGGCGGGACTGCTCGTAAGGCGCGTGCGGGCCTCCCACGTCGGGCCCTTCGTCCCAATCGAGGCCGAGCCAGGCGAGATCGTCGAGAATCCGCTCCGCGGCCCCGCGCCTGACCCGCTGCCGGTCCAGGTCCTCCATTCGGATCACGAAGCTCCCGCCGCGGGAGCGAATGGACAGCCATGCGAGCAGCGCGGTCGAGGCGTTCCCGAGGTGGAGGTCGCCGGTGGGGCTCGGCGCGTAGCGCCCGCGCGGCGCCGAGCCGGGGACGGCCGGACCCGTCGCCGCGATCATGGTCGCCCCTCGACTCCGCACGGCATCGCCCCATGTTGCCACGATCCGGCTTGGGAGTCCCCACGTTGCCCGGCATCGCGGGCGGACCTAGATTCTCCCCATGCGCAGGCAGGGCTCCGGCTTCGGCTTCGTCATGCTCCTCGTCGTTTTGGCCGTGGTGCTCTACCTGGCATCCCGGGCGTTCAAGTCCACGCTGCCCGCGGCCGCGGCCCTTGCGAAGCCGTCGCCGGCAGGCCAGGAGGCCACGGGTTCGGACCCGCCGCAGGCGGGAGACTCCGTCCGGCCATCGCGGCTCCCGGACCTCAAGGACGTCAAGAGGACCACCGACGCGCACGCGAAGCAGGTCCGGGACGCCGTCGAGACGACCCGAGAGTAGGAGCCCTCGGCCCGCCTCACCGCGAACCCACCCCTTGACGCGCGGCGAGCCGCGGGAAATCCTTACCGTCCGACCATGGGCACGATGACAAGGCGTCTGGGTCTCTTCGCCGCCTCCGCGGCCACGGCGGCCGCCGCGGCCGCCGCCGCGCCCCGCCCGTCCCCGCTCCCCGTCTCCACGAGCCGCGGCGAATTCCAGGTTCTCGTGTACGCTCCCCCGGGCGGGCCGCCCGCGCGAGGCTCGACGCGGCCGCTGGTGCTCCTGATTTCCGGCGAGGGAGGCTGGCGCGAGTTCGATGTCGTCCTCGCCGGCTGGCTTTCCGAGGCGGGATACTGGGTCGGCGGCGTGAACATCAAGCCTTACTTCGAGGATGCCCAGGACGATCGGAAAGCGCTGTCGGCGGACTTCCGAGCGTACGCCGATGCGCTCGCCGGCGCGGCGGGCGCCGGGCGGGAGGGCGGCGTGGTGTTCGTCGGCTTTTCCTTCGGCGCGGACCTCGCGCCCTGGATCGCCGGCGCCGGTGGGTGGGAGAAGCGGCTCCTCGGGCTCGTCATGATCGCTCCGGACGAGACCGGTAGCCTCGAGTACCGCCTCCGCGAGATGCTCCACTTCTCGCCGACGCACCACATCTTCTCCGTGAGGGACGCGCTCGACAGCGCCGCCGCTTTCCCGGTCCTGTTCCTCCACGGCGGTGCCGACAAGGTCTCGGCGGCGCCGGAGCTCGCCAGGCGGCCTGGCGGCGTGAAGAAGCTCGTGGCGGTGCCGGACGCGAACCACCACTTCCGGGGGCACGAGCCCGAGCTGCGTGCCACGCTGCTCGACGGGATCGAATGGATCGCGAAGGCGGAGAGGGCGGCGGCCGCTCGAAGGCCCCGTCCATGAGCTCCGACGACGCCGAGCAGCCGATCCTCGACGAGCCGGACGAGCCGTCCCCGGACATCCCGCCCGACGAGGAACGGTCGGGGATCCTCTTCTCCGTCCTCCTCCTGCGGCTGCGCGCGGTCTGGCCGTGGCTCGTCCTCGGGGCGATTACCTTCATCGGATGGCAGGAGCTGCAGCGGGTCGACCTGACGACGGTCCGCCGCATCTTCCGGGCGACCCCCGCCGAGACGACGCTGGCGCTTCTGGGGCTCGTGGCGCTGAACCTCGCCATCGCCGGACTCTACGACGTCGCCGCGCTGGGACCCCTCTCCCGCGGCCCCCGCGCCGCCGCGCGGTGGAGCACCGGCGTCCTCAGCTTCGCGTGGAGCAACTTCCTGACGGTAGGGCCGCTCGCCGGGCCGGCGCTGAGGCTCTGGCTCTACCGGCCGCTGGGAGTGGACGGCATCAGGGCGCGTGGCGCCTTGGGGGCGGTGCTCGCGTCCTTCTCCGTCGGGCTCGTGGCCTGGTGCGGCGCCGTGGTCGCGCCGCTCCCGCCCCTCCTCGACGGGCTCGTCGCGAGGGTCCTGCTCGGCGCCGCGCTCGCCGCGTCGGCCGGGGCGGTCCTCAGGATGTTGCCCCGATTGCGCGTTGCGCCCCCGTCGGTGAGAGCGTGGGAGGGCAATCCCTGGGATCTCGCGGGCGTCGCCGCGGTGGACTGGCTTCTGGCCTGGGCCGTGTTCCACGTGGCGCTTTCCGCCGTCCACGGCGGCATCGCGCCCTTGGACTCGCTCCGCGCGTTCTTCCTCGGACAGCTCGTGGGACTTCTGAGCTTCATCCCCGGCGGGCTCGGGTCGGCGGACGCGTTCTGGATCTTCTCGCTCGCCGGCGAGACGGGCGGGCACGATCGGATCGTCGCCGCGCTGGTCCTGTACCGCGTCATCTACTACGTCCTGCCTTGGGCGGCCGCGACGCTCGTACTCGTCGGCCGGCTCGTGCGCACCCGCCGCTGGAGCGCCACGTTCATCCGCTCCACGATGGCGTCGTACGCCTTTGTCTGCGGCGCCGTGCTCCTCGCCAGCGCGGCGACCCCGGCGCTCTCCCAGCGCCTCGCGTTCCTCAACCGCACGATCCCCCTGGCCGTGGTCGAGATCTCGCACGAGGCGTCGGTGCTGCTCGGATTCATGCTGCTCGTGGTGTCGCGCGGCCTCGCCCGCGGGTACCGGTCGAGCCAGCGCGTGGCCCTGGCGTTGTTCGTCGCCGGCGCGCTCACGACGTTCCTGAAAGGGCTCGACTACGAGGAGGCCCTGATCGCCCTCGTCGCCGCGGGCATGCTCATCGTGTTCCGAGAGCCGTTCTCCCGACCGGGACGGCTCCACGCCTCGGTGGAGTTCTTCGTGTCCGCCGGCCTGTTCGCGGTGGTCCTCTTCGCCGCGCTGGGATTCGGCTCGTACTCCGCCGGCCCGTCGGGTCTCGAGGCCGAGCTGGGCCGGTTCGGGCGCCACGCCCAGCAGGGGCGATTCCTGCGCGGGCTCGTGCTACTCGGCGCCCTCGCCGGCGCGGGCGCGTTCCACCTCGCCCAAAGGGGCGGCGCGAGGGATCCGCTACCGGACGAGGACGGGATCGGCCGGGCGATCGACGAGACCCGGCGGTTCGCTCGAAGCACGAATCCGCTCCTGGTCGCATGCGGCGACAAGGCGGTGTTCCGGCCCCTCGCCGGCACCGGCGCTCCGCCAGGCTTCATCGCGTACCGGACCGCCGGGAAGTTCCTGGTCGCGTATTCCGACCCGGTCTGCCCGCCCGGCGAGGAGAGGGAGATCCTCTTGGCGTTCCTCGACGAGGCCGCGGCCTCCGACCGCGACACGATCCTCTACCAGATCTCGGCCTCGCTGCTCCCGATGGCGCACGATCTGGGGTTCACCTTCTTCAAGCTCGGCGAGGAGGCGGTCGTCGACCTCGCGCGGTTCGACCTCAAGGGCAACAAGGCGAAGACCTGGCGCCACTCGGTCAACGGCATCGAGAAGGCCGGCGGTCGGTTCGAAATCGTGGAGGGCGATGCCATCCGCCCATTGATCCCGGAGCTGCGCTCCATATCGGACGAGTGGCTCCGGATCAAGGAGGTTTCCGAAAAGCGGTTCTCCGTCGGGCGGTTCGACGAGCGCTACCTGCTCCGGTTCCCCTGCGCCGTCGTGAGGGACCGCACGGGCGGGATCGCGGCGTTCGCGAACGTGCTCGAGGGACGGAGCGCCGGGGAAATGTCCGTGGATCTCATGAGGCACCGCGCCACGGTCGGGGCGCTCGCGCCGCTCAAGGACGTCATGGACTACCTCTTCATCAAGCTCATGATCGACGCCAAGGAGCGAGGGTACGCCCGGTTCAACCTCGGAATGGCGCCGCTGGCGGCGGTGGGCGAGCTGCGATGGGCGCGCCCGGTCGAGCGGCTGGCCCACGTCCTCTTCCGGTACGGCGAGTCCTGGTACAACTACCAGGGGCTCCGCCGCTTCAAGGAGAAGTTCGATCCCGCCTGGGAGCCGCGCTACATGGCTTACCCGAAGCCGTGGGATTGGCCCCGCGCGATCACCAGCACGGCGGTCCTCATCGCCGGCGGATGGCGCGCGCTGGTCTTCCCCTCGAAGGCGGCGGGGAGCGCACGATGATCGCGATGGCCGCTCTCGCGATGCTGGCCGCGGCGAAAGCACCCGCCGCGGCCCCGTCCGGCACCGCCGAGGAGAAGATCCGGGTCCCCCTCTTCGGGCAGGTCTCGGTGTACCGCCCGGAGCCGATCCAGCGCGCGCGCGGGGTGATCCTCTTCGTATCGGGAGACGGCGGCTGGAATCTCGGGGTCGTCGACATGGCGCGGCGGAGCGCGCAGAGGGCGATCGTCGTCGGCCTCTCCATGCCCGCGTGGCAGAAGGCGGTGGAGAAGAGCCCCGGTCGCTGCTGGTACCCGGCCGGCGAGCTCGAGCCCATCGCGCAGGCGGTGGAGAAGACCTACCATCTCCCACGCTACCTTCCGCCGATCCTCGTCGGGTACTCGTCGGGCGCGACCGTGGTGTACGGCGCTCTGGCTCAAGCGCCCGCCGGGACGTTCGCGGGCGCGGCGAGCCTCGGCTTCTGCCCCGACCTCGAGGTCGCACGGGCCCTGTGCGGGCGCGACGGGTTCGAGCCACAGTACGACCCGAGGAAGAGGCGGTCGATGTTCCCCGTCGCCCCCGCCCTCGGGGCCGGGCCAGGCGGAGGATCCTCCTGGTTCGCGCTTCAGGGGGACATCGATCAGGTCTGCGACCCCGCGGGAACCCGCCGGTTCGTGGAGCAGATCCCGTCGGCGAAGCTCGTTTGGCTCCCGAAGGTCGGGCACGGCTTCTCCGTCCCTCGCAGGTGGGGGGCGGAGTACGACGCGTCCGTGGAGTCGCTCCTCGACCCCTTCGGCCCCTGGTCCGAGCCGCCGAAGCGTGTGTCAGAGAGCCCGCCGCCCGAGGACATCGAGCGGCGGCTCGAAACCCTTGCGCTGCCTCTCGAGGTCGAGTGGCCGGCGGGGGCGCGCGAGGCGATCGTCTTCGTCTCGGGGGACGGCGGCTGGGCGGAGCTCGACCGCGACGTGTCGGCGGCCCTCGTGGACAGGGACATCGCGGTGATCGGCTGGAACTCGCTCCGCTACTTCTGGAGCGCGAAGACACCGGAGACGTTTCGGACCGATCTCGCACGGGTCATCGATGCCCTCCCGGAGGACGTGCGGCTCTACGCCGGCGGGTACTCGTTCGGGGCGGAGGTGGTCACCGCGGCGCTCGCCCAGGCCCGCGGCGCGCTCCCCGCTCCGCTCGGCCGCATCGACGGCCTCGTGCTCCTCGCCCCGGGCCCCTTCGCCACGTTCGAGGTGAGCCCTCTGGACTGGATTCGCACGGACGACACCCCCAGCCCCTACCCCGTCCGCGCCCCGCTCGAGGCGGGGATCGGGCATCCCGTGCTGTGCCTCGAGCCGTCGTCGGAGGAGGCGTCGGGCTGTCCTCCGCATTCCGGTGCCGGCGTGACGCACGAGTCGCTGCCTGGCGGCCACCACTTCGGCGGCGACTTCGCCGCGCTGGCCGGGCGGATCCTCGAGTTCCTGCGGGCGCGGACTTCCATCCGTCCATAGCGATTGCGTTATCATCCGGCCGCCGGTGCCGACGACTCGGCCCCGTAGGGAGACACCATGCGACTTATGTTCCGAGCCTACGCGGCCTCTTGCCTTGCCATGCTCTCGTTCGCGCCCGCTCTCCGCGCCCAGACGGTCGCGGTCGACGGTGCCGTCGGCAAGAAGCTCGAGGTCGACGGCGCACTGCTGGATTCGCTGGGTCGTCAGAGCCGGCTCATGAAGCTGTTCACGCCCGAAGACCGCTACGCGGGAGCCTTCGAGCAATCCGGCGCGGGTCTCCGGCGGGTCCTGGAAGTCGCCGGTGTCGTCAAGAAGACCGACGACGGGTTCCAGCGGCCGCTGGACGTCTACCTTGTCGCCACGAGCGACCGCGGCCGCCGTGCGGTCTTCTCCTATGGCGAGATCTTCGATGCCGCCGACCCCGGCGCGATCCTCATCGCCGACAAGGCTCGGCTCGTCATTCCCGGCCACCACGACGCCAAGGCGCTCGCGGAGTGGGACCGCGGCTTCCTGGGGCTTCCCGAACGCGAGCGACCGGGCGTCGCCGCCTGCTCCTCGTGTCACGGCGGCCCCAAGCCCCCGCCGATCGCGACGCTTCGGGGCTTCGGTCTCGTTCCGGGAGGCGATCGCCGGAGCGAGCGGTTTCTGAGCGGGCTGAAGGAGCTGCACCTGTGCCAGGCGGGGCCGTTGGCGGGGGCGACCGGGAAGAGGGGCGAGGCGAGCCGGGTCGACGGGACGACGCTCGTGCTTCCGGATGGGACGAGAGTTGCCCTGACCCCGAAACTGACCAAGGGACTGCCGGTCGTGTCGTGGAGCGACGCCAACTTCGGCGAGGGACGCGGCTACCGCGGCGAGCATTCCTTCCGCGGCGTCGGGATGAGCGCCGTCCTAGAGAGAGCGCTGGGCCGCCCGCTGGACATGAAGCGTGTCCTGTTGCTGGCGACCGCGTCCGACGGCTACCGGGCCGTGTTCTCCGGGGGCGAGATCGCGTTCAACTCGCTCGGCGAGAGCCTGATCCTCGCCGACGCGGAGGACGGCAAGGCGTTCGATCCCGAGGACGGCCGCTACCGTCTCGTGCCCCGGCTCGACTTCTTCGTCGATCGCAGCGTGCGTAGCGTGAAGGAGCTCCGCCTGATCGAGATCGCCGAGGGGAGCGACCCGTGCGGCCTGCCGACACCGGCTGCCGCGAGCGCACCGTAGGGCACCCCCGGACGCCGGAGGTCGATCATCCGCTCCGGGCCCGATCCCCCGGGAGAACGATCGTCCCCTCCCCGATCGCCCGCGCCTTCCGACCGGCTCAGTCGCAGACGGTGCTGATCCGCTCCGCTCCACCCGTCGCGAAACCGTAGGTCCCGGTGCCGCAGGAGTTCCTGCCGCGATAGACGTACCAGAAGCCGGTGCCGGGGGCGGGGATCGCGCCGTCCACGGCCCAGGGCTCGGTCCACTGGGCGTTCGTGCCGCCGAAGCCGGTCTTGCACGAGCCGGCGCTGCCCGACTCGAAGAGCGAGCGCAGCTCGGCCGCGGAAAGCGCGCGATTGTAGATGACGGTCTCGTCGATCCTCCCATTCCACA
The DNA here is from genome assembly GCA_020073205.1 of Terriglobia bacterium. Taxonomy (NCBI): domain Bacteria; kingdom Pseudomonadati; phylum Acidobacteriota; class Terriglobia; species Terriglobia bacterium. The sequence goes on along the minus strand of JAIQFR010000053.1, from coordinate 15,428 downwards.
CGAAGCCCCCACCCAGGTAGGCCCCGATGTTGACCGGGAGGCTGGTCGCGCCCGGAGCGGTGAACGTGTTGGACGCGACGGCCTGGCCGTCCACGTAGAGCGTGCCCGTCGTGCCGTCGTAGGTCCCCGCGACGAACTGCCAATCGCCCGGGGAGACGGTCCCGCCGTTGGCCGTGCCGTACGGCGCCGCCGACGACTTGACGATGAGCTTGTACCCCGTGCCGGTGCTCTCCGTACCCAGGTAGAAGCCGGTCGCGTACGACGTTTCGACGATCCGGGTGTAGCTACCCTGGTGCAGGGGGGCGGAGTTGACCCAGGTGGCGACCGTGAACGTGTTGCCCATCGCGAGGTTCCCCGTGCGGACGCGGTCGTTGCTGCCGTCCAGGGCGAAGGCGCTGCCGACGCATCCCGGACCGTACGTGGCGCCGTTCTCGAGCGTGCCGTTGAGGCCGCCGACCAGATCGATCGTGTTCCCGTCCCCGGTCCACCAGCTGACCAGGCCGGACAGCGGAGCGATGCAGCGCGAGCGGCACTCCGAGGTGCCGGTCGTGACCGGCAGCGCGTTGAGGTTCCCTCGCAGGACGTCGTAGACGGTGCTCGTTCCCGTGACCAACGGGTCGCGGCACCAGTCCAGCTGGTCGTGGGACACGAAGCCCAGCTCGCCGGAATCGCCGGGACTCGCGGACACGCCGGGGTCGGCCGGGGCGCAGTCGCACGCGTCGCCGACGCCGTCGGCGTCCGCGTCGAGCTGCCCGTTGTTCGGAACCGACGGACAGTTGTCCTGGGCGTCCGGGATCAGATCGCCGTCGGCGTCCCCCTTGCAGTTGCCCTGCGGCCGCGCCTCGTAGAGCGCGCGGATCTCGCAAGCGGACAGCGCGCGCCCGAAGATCTGCGCCTCGTCGATGATCCCCTTGAAGAACCCCTGGTAGAAATTCACGCCGTTGTCGTCGGCTCCGATGAGGACCGGGTTCGCATCGTAGGGGACCGCCGACGCCGGACCCGCGGCGGACGCGATCCATTTCCCGTCGAGGTACAGCCGGATGATCGAGCCGTCGTAGGTGACCGCGGTGTGCACGAACTGGCTCACCGGCAGGGTTCCGGTCGCGACCGCCTCGGCGAAGCCGAACATCCCGCCTCGCAGCACGCCGTTGTCGACCCACAGGCTCAACGAGTCCAGGTCGCCGCCCCCGTACTGCTTGCAGATGATGCACCCGTAGAGGCTGGCCACGTCGACGCGAACCCACGCGGCCATGGTGAACCGGGACGGCCGCAGGGCCGGCGCGTCCGCGACCTCGATGCGGTCGTCGACGCCGTCGAAGAGGAAGCCGTCGCCGATCACCCCCGGGCCGAACGTCGCGCCGTTCATCAACAGCCCGTGGTTCGCGTTCGTGGTCAAGTCGTTGGCGGTGTCGTCGCCGGGCCACCAGGCCGCCACGCCCCTCGGAAGCTGCTCGCAGGGCTGGGCCTCGATCGTTCCGATCGAAAGGGCTGCCAGCGCGAGGGTGATGAGGAAGAGCCCCGGGTTCCGCATCGAATCGCGTACCGAATCCATGGATCGACTCCTGACCGGCGATAATGCCGCCCGCCAGGACGCACCGCGGCGACTCGGAAGGTCCCGCCCAGGTGATTTCACCGGCCAGCGGCGTGGCTACCAACTCTCCTCGAAGGCCGTCCCTTATGTACTATGGACAAAAAGAGTTGACAATCTCTTTATTGCTGTCTTTTCAGTCGGGAGTTAGGTTTCGGAGAGGGAGGCGGGGATGGCTTCTCGTTCCCGTACCGGGCGCTGCGACGGATGCGACGTGTCCGGCTCCTGTCCCCCCGAAGCTCCAGACGGGCGCGGTTGCGGTATCTTCCTTGCCGACTCCGGCCTCGGGGCGTCCCATGCCGAGGTCGGGCGGACCCGGATGATCCGCGTGATGCGGAAGCGTGATCGTTGAATGAGTTCCGATGTCGGCCGCACTGCCGGGAGCACCGGCGGCGGCGCTGGCGGGGTTGTTCCTCGTCATGACGCAGGGCGCTCGCGTGTCGTGGGAATCGCTCGTCGACCATCTGCGGGCCAATCCCGCGGGATACGTTCTTGCCCTGATCGCGGCGGCGGCCTGGTCGCTCTACTCCAACCTGGCTCGACGGTGGGCCTCGCCCGGCGGAGGAGGAGCCGTCGAGCTCTTCGTGCCCGCGACCGGCCTGCTCCTGCTTCTCGCCCACTCGATTCGGCCGGAGTCCGGCGCCTGGACGGCCAAGGCCGCGATCGAAGCCGGGGTGCTGGGCTGGATCACGGCCCTGGCCTACGTGCTCTGGGACGTGGCGATGCGCGAGGGTGACCTCCCGTTCGTCCTGGCTTGCTCCTATTTCACCCCCCTCCTGTCCACGCTGGTCAGCTCGGCCTACCTCGGCGTACTGCCCCCGGCGACCCTCTGGCTGGGCTGCTTCCTGATCGTGGTCGGGTCGCTCGCCAGCTGGCGCTCGGTGTTCGACGCGCGGTGATCCCGACCCTCGGCGAGAGTCGAATCGACTCCGCCCGCGTCCTCCCTCCCTCTCGGGTCGATGTCTCGACTGTCGCATTTGACCTGTCTCGCCCGAGGCCCCACGAGACATCTGGCCGTGGAAAGCGGCGACGGTCGTCTACGACGCCCGCGGCCGGTCGAGGAACGCACCAAGCGCGAGCGGGCGGCGGCCTGGGACCCTTCGACCCGGTTTTGTCCGCGCCGCACTCCCGGCACGGACGCCTTCCACGAGAGCGCTCGAGGGGTTCATCACGTGTGTCACGACCCGACCACGACCCCCGTCGGTCCCCGACGTCGCGGCGCGGGTGATCGAGGCAACCTCTTGCATTCGAGAGACATGGTTCGGCGAATCGTCGGGCGGCGCGCGCGCGGCACCGAACTTGCTGCGGACCCGGCGGTCGAATCGGCAGCCCGGACGTTCCGCGCCCCCGCCCACGGGGAGCCCTGTGCGCCCGGAGAGGCGAGATCGGTCGCGACGGCCGGCGGCTTCGAGCGGGCCGCTCGCGAGACGGACACCAGGAGGGATGACGATGACGGGAGTTTCCATCGAATCGGGGGGACGGGGTGGACGCCTGCCGGTGATCCTCGCGGCCGGCGTCCTGCTCCTGGCGAGCGCTCATGCCGCGTTCGCGGTGCCGGCGTTCGCGCGCAAGTACGGCACGAGCTGCCTGACCTGCCACACGGTCTTTCCGAAGCTCAATCCGTTCGGTGAGGCGTTCCGGCGCAACGGCTACCGCTTCCCCGGCGTCGACAGCGACTTCGTGAAGCAGGAGACGATTGCGCTGGGCCAGGAGGCGAACAAGAAGGAGTTTCCCAACGCCGTGTGGCCGGGAACGCTCCCGACGAGCATCCCGCTGGCCATCGGCTTCAATGGCTCCGCGACGGCCCATCCCAAGAAGGACACGGGCGGCGCCCTGGCCGACAACAACGCGCGCGTCAGGCTCGATTCCCTCGTGGGCGAGGGGCAGCTCTGGGCCGCCGGCAGCCTCGACGACCTGATCACGTTCTTCGGCGAGCTGGTCGTCGCCGACGGCGGCGCGGACATCGAGCACGCGACGATTCATTTCAACGACCTGTTCGGCGCGAAGCACGCGGCGAATTTCGTTCTGGGGAAGAACGTCCCGACGCTCTCGGCCTTCGGCCCGCATTCGTCGTACGTGGCCGACACCGCCATGACGCCGCTCTCGGTGACCGGCCTCTACGGCGCACAGAGCGACTCGTGGAACACCGTCACGCCGTACGGCGGCCTCGAGCTGAACGGTACGGCGAGGGGACGCTTTCTCTACTCCGTCGGTTGGAGCTCCGGCGCCAATTCATCGGCGCGTTCGCCGCAGGACTACTACGCATCGGCCGGGTACAAGTTCGGCGGCGTGAGGCTCGACGGCGAGAACGGCAGCGTCGTCCCCGATCCGAAGAAGCCCTGGGCGGAGCGCGCCCTGACGCTCAACGCGTTCTATTACCGCTCGAAGTCGCTGTTCGTGGCGAGCGATGCCGAAGACGAGGTCGACGACGAGGCGAAGACCGTCGGATTCGGCGTTCGCGGGCAGCTCGACGCGTTCGAGGCCAACCTGGGCGCCTACGAGGAGCGCCACGACCGGGCGTTTCCGGGAGCCACGGCCGTTCGGGGCACGGCGTGCTACGGCGAATTCTCCTACGTCGCCTATCCGTGGCTGGTGCCGGTGCTCCGGGCCGAGTACCTCAGGCTGCGCCCCGACAACGGGAGCGCGGTGAGCGATACGCGGCTCATCGCCGGGGTCGCGGCGCTCGTTCGCCCCAACCTCAAGTTCGTGCTGAGCGCCTGGCTCGAGAAGGCGAAGGGGGCTCCCGACGGGGGTTGGGGGCCCGCCGGGGGCATGGCGGTGCCGGCCGGACCTACCCTCTCCACCGGTACCGAGCTCGAGGGGGTGACCGTCGTCATGGCCTTCGCGTTATGACGCGCAGGCGCAGGAGGCAGGGAATGACGATCTTCACGAAGGTCGGGATCAAGCCGCTCGGGCGCCGAGCGGCGAGGGCAGCGCTCGTGCTCGCGGCGCTACTCGCTTCGCGGGACGGTGCGTCTTCCGCGGGCGGCACGATCTCCGGAACGGTTCAGGCGACGCCCGAGAAGTACCTCGAGGAGACCGTCGTCTACCTCGAGAACGTGCCCGGGAGCTACCCCCCGCGCACCCATTCGATGGACCAGAAGGGGATGCGGTTCGCGCCGCACGTGCTGGCGATCACCAAGGGCGACACCGTGAAGTTCCTCAATCACGACGCCGTCGCGCACAACGTCTACTCCGCCGATCAGGAGGCGTACAACCTCGGCGCCTTCAAGCCGGGTGAAGACCGCGCCGTCACGTTCGACAAGGCGACCGGCGTCTACACCCAGCTCTGTTCGATCCACCCGGAGATGCTCGGCTTCATCTTCGTCAGCCAGAACCCGTATTCCGCGGTCGCCGACCGACAGGGACGGTTCTCGATCTCCGGCGTCCCCCCGGGGACCTACCGCCTGATGGTCTGGAACTCGCACCTGAAGGCGCCTCCCCAGAGCGTGACCATCGCGGCGGGCCAAACGGCCGACCCGCACATCGCGCTGAAGCGGTAGGCCGCGATGTTGAGGAACGGGACGAGCGCGATGATCCTGGCCGTCGCGGCTTCCACCGCGGCGGCGACGGCCTCGTCGCGCTCGGCCCCGGTCCAGCCGATCCCGTTCAGCCATCGTCTCCACGCCGGTACCAACGGAATCGGCTGCCTCTCGTGCCACACCTACGCGGAGCACTCGCCGATCGCCGGGATCCCTTCGATGGCGCGCTGCTTCGGCTGTCACAAGTTCGTCGCCAAGGACAAGCCCGACGTGAAGGCGGTGGTCGACGCCTACCACGAAGGGAGAGCGCTCGAGTGGGCTCGCGTGTACCGGCTCCCCGATCACGTCTTCTTCTCGCACCAGAAGCACGTCGCCGCCGGACTGGCGTGCCAGAAGTGCCACGGCGAGGTCCAGCAGATGGACGCGGTGCGACTCGCCCAGCCGCTCCTGATGGGCTGGTGCCTCGACTGCCACACCGAGCGTCACGCACCGACCACGTGCCTGACCTGCCACAAGTGAGAAGGGAGTCCCCATGCCGAGCCGACCGACGGACGGGATCAGCCGGCGCAAGTTCCTGACCATCGCGGGCGTGGCAAGCGTCGCCGTCGGTTGCTCGGCGCCGGCGCCGCGTCAGAAGCTGGTCCCCTACGTCGAACCGCCGACGGACGGCATTCCGGGAACGCCCCTCTTCTATCGGACGGTCTGCCGCGAGTGTCCCGCCGGCTGCGGCGTGACCGCGCGGACGCGCGAAGGGCGGGCGGTCAAGCTCGAGGGAAGTCCCGACGATCCCATCGGAAGCGGCGCGATCTGCGCGCGCGGGCAGGCGGCGATCCAGGGGCTCTACGCGCCCGATCGCTATACGGGTCCGGCGCGGCGCGAGCGCGGAGGAGCTCTCGCCGCCGTCTCGTGGGATCAGGCGATCGGCGCGGTCGCGGCGGCGATAGGCGCGTCGCGGGAGCGAAGCGGCGCTCCACGCGTGAGGATCTTGACCCGGCCCGAGCCGGGCGGCGCGGGCATCCTCCAGCGCGCGTTCATGGACCGCCTGGGAGCTCCCGCGGGGAGCCGGATCGTCACGGAGCCGCACGATCCCGCCGCGCTGCGCCACGCGGGAGAGGTGCTGTTCGATCGCGCGGAGCTGCCGGCGATCGACCTCGGCGCCGTGCGCCACGTCGTCTCGTTCGGCGCGGAGTTCCTCGAAACGTGGCTCTCGCCGGTCGAGCAGACGCGGCAGTTCGCCGCAGGGCGGGGGACGTTCGCGGACGAGAGGAGGCGCCTCACCTGGATCGCGCCCCGCCTCTCCCTGACCGGCGCGAGCGCCGATCGGTGGCTCGCGGCCCGCGCCGGAGGCGACGTCTGGGTCGCCCTCGGATTGCTGCACTGGCTGTGCGATCCGGCCTCCGCGGTTGACGGACTCGCCGCCGAGGCGCCGCAGATCTTCGCGCGGCTCGCGTGGCTCGACCGGCACGAGGTCGAGGCGCGCAGCGGAATCGGCTGGGAGGCGATCGCGGCGCTGGGGTCGGACCTCGCGCAGGCGCGACCGTCGGCGGTCCTCGGCCCCGGCGTCTCCAGCGCGGGCCCCTCGGGATCGCAACTGGCGATCGCGATCCAGCTCATCAACCACCTGCTCGGCAATATCGGCAGGTCGGTCCTCTACGGCCTCGATCCTCTCGAAGACCGTCCGGCGCCGTTCGCGGCGTTGACCGCGCTCGTCGACGAGATGAACGCAGGCCGAGTCGACGTGCTCTTCGTGCACCACGCCGACCCGGTGGGGGCGTTCCCCGCCCCTCTGGCTTTCGAGAAGGCGCTGGCCCACGTCCCGCTGATCGTGAGCTTCGCTTCGCGTCCGGACCGGACCACGGCGCATGCCCACCTCGTGCTGCCGGACCACCACACGCTCGAGTCGTTCGGGGACGTGACGCCGCGCCGCGGCGTCGTGCAGTTCGCGCAACCGGTGATGACGCCCTACCTCGACACGAGGAGCGCCTCGCAGAGCCTCATCGACGTCGCCGCGCGGCTTTCCTTCCCGGGCCCGGCTCTGCCCACCGAAGATGTCGCCGGGTACTTCCTGGCGCGGGTCGACGCGCTGGCTCCCGGCGCCTCCGCCGACCAGCGCGACGATCTACGCGCCAGGGGCGGCCTAAGGGACCCCGCCCCACCCGCTTCCGTCACCCTGCGGGTTCCGCGGTCCGATCTCCTGCGGCCCCCCGTGCAACCCGCGGAGGCCGGCGGGAAGGCCCTCGACCTCCTGACCTTCCCCACGGTCCTTCGATTCGACGGACGATCCTCCGGAACCCCTTGGCTCGACGAGGTTCCCGATCCGATCAGCTCGGTGTCGTGGGTCACCTGGGCCGAGCTCTCCCCGCGCGCCGCCGCCCGATACGGCCTCGCGACCGGCGACACGGTGACGATCACGACGCCGTCCGGCGCGGTCGATCTGCCGCTCCGGATCTTCGAGGGGCTGCACGACGACGCCATCGCGATTCCGCTCGGCGGTGCCGAGCCGCTGGCTCTCCTGCCGGCCGACGTCGATCCGAGCTCCGGTGCGCTGATCTGGCAGGGGACGCGTGCGACCGTCGGGGTCAGTCGGGCACGGCTGCCGCTGCCCCTTCTGGCGGGTACGCCGCGCCCGAAGGGCCGGGAGATCGTCCGCACGGCGAGCGACCCCCGAGCGCCGCTCGAACGCCCGGCGCCCCCCGGGCGGATGTACCCGCTGCCTGAGCACCCGGACCACCGGTGGGGGATGGCGATCGATCTCGACCGCTGCACGGGCTGCTCCGCCTGTGCCGTCGCCTGCTACGCCGAGAACAACGTCCCGGTGACCGGGATCGAGGGCGCGCTCGCCGGACGCAACATGGGGTGGCTGCGCGTCGAGCACTCGATCGACGCCGAGGCGAACGGCGGCCCCGAGGCCAATCTCCTGGTGATGCTCTGCCAGCAGTGCTCCAACGCCCCGTGCGAGACGGTCTGCCCCACGCTGGCCACCTTCCACACGGCCGAGGGACTCAACGCGCAGGTCTACAACCGCTGCGTGGGCACTCGATACTGCTCCAACAACTGCCCCTACAAGGCTCGGACCTTCAACTGGTTCGATCCCGTCTTCGCCGCGCCGCTCGACTGGCAGCTCAATCCCGACGTGACCGTGCGGTCGAAGGGGGTGATGGAGAAGTGCACGTTCTGCGTGCAGCGCATCCGGGCCGTGGAAGGAGTCGCCGAAGGGGAAGGACGCCCGCCGCGCGACGGCGAGGTCGTTCCGGCTTGCGCCCAGTCGTGCCCGGCCGAGGCGATCGTCTTCGGTGATCTCAACGATCCCACCTCGCGCGTCTCGCAGGCCGCGCGCGGCCCGCGCGGCTACGGCGTGCTGGAGGAGCTCAACACGCTTCCGGCGGTGACCTACCTCGCCCGCGTGAGGGAGAAGGGGTGATGGCCTCGCCGCTTCAGCGCGTGCAGGAGACGATCGCTGCGACGCAGCGCCGCCCCGGGCCGTGGCACATCTGCCTCATCGTGGTCGCCGTTCTCGTCGCGCTGCAGGGGGCGTGGTGCGTCTCGCTCCTGGTGCGGCACGGTCTCGGGCTGACGGGCCTCAACCGGCCGGTCGGGTGGGGCGTCCTGATCACGAATTTCGTCTTCTGGGTCGGCATCGCCCACTCGGGAACGCTGATCAGCGCGATCCTCTACCTGTTTCGCGCGCGATTCAGGACGGCGATCTACCGCATCGCCGAGGCGATGACGGTCTTCGGCCTGATGACGGCCGGCCTCTTCCCGGTGATCCACCTCGGCCGCCCCTGGTACGCGTACTGGCTGATCCCGTACCCGAACCAGAGGCACCTGTGGGTCAACTTCCGCTCGCCCTTGCTCTGGGACGTGGTGGCGGTCAACAGCTACCTGATCGTCAGCTCGATCTTCCTCACCGTCGGGCTGATTCCCGACGCCGCGGCGCTCCGGGACGCGACGACCGGCTGGCGGCGGCGGTTCTACTCGCTCCTGGCCTGCGGGTGGCGCGGCACCGACGAGGAATGGCGCCACTACACCCGGATCTACCTGTTCTTCGCGGCGCTGGCGACGCCCCTCGTCGTGTCGGTCCACAGCGTGGTTTCTTGGGACTTCGCCGTGTCGATCCTGCCGGGGTGGCATGCGACGCTGTTCCCGCCCTACTTCGTCGCGGGCGCGATCCTTTCGGGGCTGTCGCTGGTGGTGGTGCTGCTCATCCCGTTGCGGCGCGTGCTGGGCCTCCACGAGCTGATCACCGAGTGGCACTTCGATCGGCTCGCGCGCCTCGTCATCCTGACGTCGTTGATCCTGACCTACTCGTACGTGACCGAGTACGCGCTCGCGTGGCGCGCGCGATCGGCGGACTGGGACACGCTTCACTATCGCGCCACCGGCGACTACGCGGTGCTGTTCTGGATCATGATCCTCTGCAACAGCGTACTGCCCTTGCTCTTCTTCGCGCGCCGCGCGCGTCGCTCGACGCCGGTCCTCCTGGTCGTCTGCGCGCTGATCAACGTCGGCATGTGGCTCGAGCGCTTCGTGATCATCGTGACCTCGCTGGCGCACGACCGGTTGTCGTTCAACTGGGGCGTCTACCGGCCGCGCCTCGTCGAATACGGCATCACGGCGGGGGCTTTCGGCTGGTTCTTCATCTGGCTGCTGCTGTTCGTCCGCTTCCTGCCCGCGGTGTCGATATCGGAGATGAAGGAAGCGGCCGTCGAGGTGCCTCACGATGGCGACTAGGACGACGCGTCCGGCCGGAATCGGGAAGCCGTCCCGCGCCGTCGTGCGGGACGCCGGCACGCTGGGCGTCTTCACGGAACCTGCGGCCGCCGCCGCGGCGATCCGGGCTCTCAACGAAGGCGGCCACTCCGACGTGAGAGCGGCCATGCCGGCCCCGTTCCCGGAGGTCGTGGCGGCCCTCCAGCGTCCCAAGAGCCGCGTCGGGTGGTGGGTGCTCGCGGGCGGGTTGACGGGGACGATCTCCGGATTCGGCTTCTGCGTCTTCACGGCGCTCTCGTGGCCCCTGGTGACGGGAGGGAAGCCGATCGTCAGCGTCCCGCCCTACGCGGTCGTCGCGTTCGAGTTGACCGTGCTGGCGGCCGCTCTGACGAACGTCGGCGCCCTCACCTTCATCTTGGCGAGGTTCCGGCGTCGACCGCGCTTTCCGGCGCACGAGCGGTTCTCCGGGGACACCATCGGCGTTTTCGTCGTCGGTCAGAATCCCGCGGGAGCGGTACGGATCCTGACCCAGCACGGAGCGAGCGAGGTGCGACATGTCGCGTAGGTCCGCAGGGCTCGTCGCCGTCTCGATCCTGCCGCTCCTGGCGGCGTGCAACGGTGCATTCGTCGATTGGCGCACCGACATGTGGTACCAGCCCTCCCATCGTGCGGAGGACTCGCCGCGGCCCGAGCCCGAGCATTCCATCCCGCTCGGAGCCGGACCGCGCGTCGCCGACCGGGACGATGCGGAGCGGCTCGTGAACCCTCTCGAGAACGATGCGGCTTCGCTGCGTCACGGCCGCGCGCTGTTCGCGGCGCGATGCTCGTTCTGCCACGGCGCGGAGGGGCACGGCGGCGGAGCGGTCTCGAAGTACTTCCCGCCGGCCCCGGATCTCGCCTACGCGACGATCAAGGAGCGGTCCGACGGCTACCTGTTCGGCACCATCACGTTCGGGGGGCGAGCGATGCCGGCGCAGGCCGAGGGCTTGACGGTTCGCGATCGATGGGACCTCGTGAACGCCGTCCGCGCCATCCAGGGGCGCGGGGCGGGAGTCGTTCGATGAGACAGCTCGCTTCGGGCCTCGACGACAGCCGCCGCGCGCTGGGGCGCTTCGCCTTCTACGTCTCCTGCTCCGCGGCGGCGGCGGGCGGCCTGTCGATCGTCGCCTGCCTCGCCGTCCGGAGGGAGGGGCCGGTAATCGCCTCGCTCGCCGCCGCTTGGCTGTTCCTGGCTGCGCTCAGTGCGGGAGGCGTCGCGCTGGCCGCCGCCATCGACGTGTGCGGCGGTCGCTGGGCCGAGCGCGTCAGCCCGCTCGCATGCTCGACGAGTCGCTTCTTCCTGCCCGCCTTCGCCGTTCTGGTCGTGATCGTCTCGAGCGCGGGGCGCTGGATGCCGGCCGAGGCGGCCCCGCACGGCACGAGGCTGATCGGGCTCCTGGCGCGGGAACTCGGCTCGGCGGCGATCCTGTTCCACGTCGGCAGACGCTACGTTCTCCTCGCGACCGCGCGACGGACGGAGGGTCCCGCCCGGCGCGGCTGGGCCGTAGTCTATCTGATCACCTATGCCGCGGTGCTCTCGCTGTGGGCCGCCGATCTGATCATCGCGGTTTCGAGCGGAGCGCCCAGCACGGTCGTGCCGGCCTTCTACCTGGTGGGCGGCTTCCTGAGCGCGATCGCGTGGGTCTCGATCGCGGCGAATCGCGACCGGGGCCGGCTCGACGATGCGACGCGTCACGACCTGGGCAAGCTGGTCTTCGGGCTCGCGACGTTCTGGGGCTACCTCCTGTGGTCCGCGTTCCTCCCGGTCTGGTACGGGAATCTCCCCGACGAGACCGGCCAGCTTCTCGCGCGCTGGAACGGGATGTGGAAGGCGCTTTCGACGGTCGTGGTCACGACGGTGTTCATCTTCCCGTTCCTGTTCTTCTTTCCGGAACGCACCAAGCGCGATCGCCGATTGCTGCTCGGAGGCTCGGCCGTCGTGCTGGCGGGCCTTTTCGGCAACTGCATCCTGCTCGTGCTCCCGTCCGTGACAATGGAGGGCGGGGCCGCGGTGTGGCTGGCTTCCGCGGTGGCGATGGCGGGTTTGTGCGGCGTGTTCGCCCTGTCGGTCGGCGACGGGCTCGACCGCGAGCCCCCGGAATCCAGGACGGTCATGAGTCTCGTGCCGGCGCGGGCGGAGACGGAGGAGGTGGGCGCCTGACGCGATCCGGCCATTCGAGACCGACCTCGCTTGATGCCGTCGCGCCCACGCGGTAAGAATCCCACGGGCCGGAACGGCGCGGAGCGGAGGCATCATGGATCCCGGCGGAGCATGCGAGCACATCCGATCGATCGGGGCGGTCACGCGTCCCAAGAAGCGCGAGTGCGAGGACTGCGTCAAGATCGGCGCCGACTGGGTGCACCTGCGCACCTGCCAGACCTGCGGCGGCACGCGCTGCTGCGACTCGTCGCCGAACCGGCACGCGAGCCGGCACGCGAGGAGCTCCGGCCATCCGGTCATCTGCTCCGCGGAGCCCGGCGAGCGGTGGCTCTACTGCTATCCGGACGACGACATGGCCGAGTACTGACGGGAGGGCTCCGTCATGTTCGCTGAGGGCGACGACATGGGATCGGGCGCGGGCGGCACGCCGGCCGACGCGAGTCCAAGGCAGATCTTCCCGACGCTCGACGCCGCGCAAATCGCGCGAATCGCCCCTTTCGCCACGGAGAGGACCCTCTCCGACGGCGAGAGCCTGTGGGAGCAGGGCGACCGCAGCCGCCCGCTCTTCGTCGTGCTCGAGGGCGGGGTGGCCATCCTCTCGGGGAAGGACCAGCTCGTGACCGTTCACGAGCCGGGAGGATTCACGGGCGACGTCGATCTCCTGTCCGGTCGCCAGGTCGTCGTGAGGGCGCGGGCCAAGGGTCCGACGCGCGTGCTCGAGCTGCCGTCGGCTCGTGTGCGCGCGATCGTCCAGACCGACGCGGAATTGAGCGAGATCCTCCTGCGCGCATTCATCCTGAGGCGCTTGGCACTCGTCGAGAGGGGGCACGGGAACGTCGTGCTCATCGGCTCGCGGCACTCCGCGGGAACGCTGGCGATCCAGGAGTTCCTGACCCGCAACAGCCAGCCGTACGCCTATCTCGACGTCGATCGCGACCTCGACGTCCAGGCGACCCTCGACGGCTTCGGCGTCGGCGTCGGCGACGTGCCCGTGGTCATCTGCCGCGGCGAGCGCGTCCTCAAGAAGCCGGCGATCGAGGACGTCGCCGAATGCCTCGGCCTGAACCGGCTGAACGAGGAGGTCCTACGCGATCTCGTCGTCATCGGGGGCGGACCCGCGGGTCTCGCGGCCGCCGTTTACGCGGCCTCCGAGGGTCTCGACGTGCTCGTCGTCGAGTCGAACGCCCCGGGCGGGCAGGCGGGCTCGAGCTCGCGCATCGAGAACTACCTCGGCTTCCCCACCGGGATCTCGGGGCAGCTCCTCGCCAGCCGCGCGCTCGTCCAGGCGGAGAAGTTCGGCGCGGAGTTCGCCGTCGCGCGCACGGCGGTCCGCCTGTCCTGCGAGGGATGCCCGTACCGCATCGACTTCGGGGCCGGCGTCGGCGTGCAGGCTCGTACCGTCGTCATCGCGACGGGGGTCCAGTACCGGAAGCCCGCCCTTCCGGACCTCGCCCGCTTCGAAGGCGTCGGCGTCTACTACGGTGCGACGCAGGTGGAGGCCAACCTCTGCCGGGACGAGGAGGTCGTCGTCGTAGGAGGAGGGAACTCCGCCGGCCAGGCGGCGGTCTTCCTGGCGGGCCGAGGCAGCCGGGTGAACATGCTCGTGCGGCGCGCGGGCCTGGCGGAGAGCATGTCGCGGTACCTCGTCCGGCGCATCGAGGAGACGTCGAACATCACGCTCCGAACGCGATCGGAGCTCGAAGCGCTCGAGGGAGAGCGGAGGCTCGAGCGAGTGACCTGGACCGACGCGGCCAGGGGCACGCGCACGTCGGCCGAGATCCGGCACGTCTTTCTCATGACGGGCGCCAACCCGAACACGGGCTGGCTGAAGGACAGCGTCGCGTTGGACGACAAGGCCTTCGTACGGACCGGGCCGGACATGAGCGCCGGGGACCTCGCCGCGGCGCGCTGGCCGCTCGCGCGCCGGCCGCTCCTGTTCGAGACGAGCCGGCCGGGGATCTTCGCCGTCGGCGACGTGCGCGCGAACAGCGTCAAGCGGGTCGCGGCGGCGGTCGGCGAGGGCTCGGTCTGCGTGCAGCTCGTGCACAAGGTGCTCGCGGAGTAGCGCGTCGGGGGATTCGGTGCCCGCTCGTCCTCAGCCAGCCGTGACGACGCCCGCCCGTCGGGCGCGCCGAAGCGTCCCGTTGCGGCGCCTCGCCGAGGCGCGGGCGATCACCGACGCCCTGTGGACGCTGCTCCGGCCGGGCGGGATCAAGGAGCGACCGATCCCCGAGCGTCATCGGCTCATCTTCTATCTCGGACACCTCGAGGCGTTCGACTGGAACCTGATGTGCCGGCGGGCGCTCTCGGTACCGTCGTTCCACCCCTCGTTCGACCGGCTCTTCGAGTTCGGGATCGACCCCGAGCCCGGCTGCCTGCCGCAGGACGCCCCGGAGGACTGGCCCGGCGAAGCGGAGGTACGGCGGTACAACGCGCGGGCCCGCGTCGCGATCGACGGGCTGCTCGACGACGTGCCGTCGGCGGTCGTCGAGGCGTCGCTGGAGCATCGTCTGATGCACGCGGAGACTCTCGCCTACGCGTTTCACAACCTGCCGTTCGCCGCGAAGATCCAGGTTCCGGCTCCACGCCATGCGCCGGGACGGGACCCCGCCGGCGCGATGATCGACATCCCCGCGGGCGAGGCGGTCCTCGGCAGGGAGCGCGACGACGCCTTCGGCTGGGACAACGAATTCGAGCGCCACGCCGTCCACGTCGAGGCGTTTCGCATCTCGAGGTTCAAGGTGACCAACGGCGCGTACCTCCGCTTCGCGCGGGAGGGCGGCGCCGTCCCTCACTTCTGGATGAAGCACGCGGGGGCCTGGTTCTATCGCGGGATGTTCGGGGCGGCACCCCTCCGGCCGAACGTGCCGGTCTACGTGACGCAGGCTCAGGCCACAGAGTACGCCGCGTGGGTGGGCAAGGCGCTCCCGACCGAGGCGCAGATCGGCCGAGCTTCCCAGGGCGTCGTGATCGGCTCCGGCCGGAGCGACGTCGCGTTCGCGGGGTGGGATCCCGTTCCCGTCGATGCCTGCCCCTCGGGCGACAGTGCTTGGGGAGTCTCGCAGCTGGTCGGCAACGGGTGGGAGTGGACGTCCACGCCGTTTGCCCCGTTCCCCGGCTTCGAGCCTCTACCCTTCTACCCCGGCTACTCGGCGAGTTTCTTCGACGGGCGGCACTACGTGCTCAAGGGTGGCTCGTGCCGCACCGCCGAGTGCCTCCTGCGCCCCAGCTTCCGGAACTGGTACCGGCCCGACTACCCATACGTCTACGCGGCGTTCCGGCTCGTCGAGCCGGCACCGTGAATCCCGGAATCGCGCGAGCGAATCGGCAGGCATTGCCGGGTCTTCCCCGGCGTCGGACACACCCTGGCAGACGCGAAGCGCGGCTGGGTGAGTACCGAGATCCTCTCCCACCTGAGCGAATGGGTGCTCGATGCGGTCGGCGGTAT
>JAIQFR010000052.1 GCA_020073205.1 Terriglobia bacterium | reverse complement strand
GACGGCGCGGAGATCGTGCTGTCGAGGTAGTCGAGGAAGAACGCGGCGCCGATCCCGAGCGTGAGGCCGAGGAGGAGCCCGAGAGCGAGGTTGAGCCTCTTGTTGGGGCGGAACGGCGCCGCCGGCGCCCGAGCGCGGTCCACGACGCGGACGTTGCTCGAGGTCGCGTCGAGGTCCTTGAGGCGGGTCGAGAGCGCCATCTCGCTCTGCCTCGTGATCAGGGCGTTCAGCGTCTCGCGCTTCTTCCGGACCTCGCTCTGGAGGTTCGCGAACTCCACCGCGTCGCGCTTCAGCGTCTGGGCGGCGCCCTGCTGGCGCGAGACGAGGGCGTCCAGGTTCCGCACCTCCTCGAGCGCCCTCCGGTAGTCCGCCTCGGCGCTCAAGACGACCTCCCGCGCGATCTCGCGGGTCTCGAGGTCGAGGCGGTCGCGCGCCTGGTCCAGCTTCGACCGGAGCGTCTGCATCCCGGGCCAGTCGTCCTTGAACCGCCGGGACTTCTCCGAGTACTCCGCCTCGTAACCGGCGTACTCCTGCTTCAAGCGGGAGATCAGGTCGGAGTGCAGCACCTCGGGGAGCGCCCCGGGAGGCGAAGAGAGGAGCGCCTTGTACGCCGCCTCCTTCTGCGCCAGCGTGCCCTGCGCCTCGGTGCGCCGCTGCGAGATGTCGGAGAGCGCCTTCATGGTGATGTTGCTGGCGTCGTCGATGGTGACGATCCCCTTCGACTCGCCGTACCGCTGGAGCCTCGCCTCGTACCCGTCGATCTCCTTCTTGAGGGTCCCGATCTGGTTGACGAGGAACTCCGTGGCCTGGTCGGAGGTCGTGTACTTCGACTCGATGTTGAACTGGACGAACGCGTCCACGACCCCGTTCGCCACGCGGGCCGCGAGGGCGGGATCGGGGGACACCCACGAGACGGCGACCAGCGTGGAGTTGCGGATCGGCGACACCTCGAGCCCCGCCAGGAGACGGGCCGCCGCGAGCTCCACCGGGTCCCGCTCCGTCCGGCCCGCGCGGGACGGGAGCAGCGAGAGGAGTCGCGCGAGGAGACCCCGCCGCGACTCGCCCGCGGCGAACGCCGGGTGGTTCGGCAGCCCGAGGCGCTCCGCCGTGCGGCGCGCCACCGCGTCGCTCGCGAGGATCCTGTACTGCGTCTGGTAGAAGTCGGTGTACGCCGACCAAGCGTAATCCACCGACTTCACGTCCCTGAAGGTCAGGATCTCCGGGTTCTGCCGCTCGATCTCGAGCGTCACCGTCGCGCGGTAGAGCGGGGTCGCGAGGAACGAGCCGACGAGCGCCAGGAGCGTCGCCGCCGCGACCGCGAGGTAGACGACGTGCCGGCGGCGCCTGACGACCGCCCAGTACTCCAGGAGGTGCTTGCCGCCGAGCGCCTCCTCGCCCATCAGAAGAACGCCTCGGGCACCAGCACGAGGTCGTCCTTCTGGAGGACCGGATCCTCGGCCTTGCCCCGCTTGATCCTGCGGAGGTCCACCCGGATCGTCTTGCGCTCGCCGTCCGTGGCGGTGCGGATGACCTGCACGCGGCGCTCGGCCGCCCGGTCCGTGGTCCCACCGGCCAGGGTGATCGCCTTCAGCACGGTCACCGGCTCCGCCCGCGGCACCTCGTAGAGGTTCGGGTTCTTGACCGCCCCGCTCACGAAGATCCGCACCTTCTCGATGCTCGGGACGTAGATGATGTCGCCGGGCTCGACCGCGAGGTTCAGCGACGGGTCGGCCTCGTACACCAGCCGGTCGAGGTCCACCGCGAGGCGCCGGGTCGAGCCGTCCGGGTCCTGCCGGAAGATGATGATCTCCTTGCCGAGGTCCTTGTCGAGGCCCCCCGCCTTCGAGATCATCTCGAGCAGCGTCTTCTCGCCGAGCATCTCGTACGTGTCCGGCTTCTTCACGGCCCCGCTGACCGCGACCTTCTTCGACTCGTACTCCTTCACGAAGATCGTGACCTGCGGGTTCCTCACGAACCTCTCCTCGAGGAGCCTCGCGATCAGCGCCTCGAGGTCCCCCTTGGTGAGGCCGGCGACCTCCAAGCGGCCGAGGAGGGGCAGCGTGACGGAGCCGTCGTCGGCGACGCGCACCGTCTGGTCCAGCTCCTTGAGGTCGAAGACGCTGATCTCGAGGAGGTCCTGGCGCCCGATCTTGTAGTCGCTCCCGCCCCGCCTGAGGATCGCGCCCGTGGGCGGCATCGCCGACGGCGGCGGGAGCGGCCGCGCCTCGAGGACGGTCTCGCCGGGCGGCTCGGGCGCCTTGTCGGGCGGGTCCGCGGCGAGGGCGGCGGAGAGCGGCGGCACGAGCGCCAGGACGAGGAGATTCGCGAGGACTCTCATGGTCGAACCCCAGAGTATAGCCGACGGGAACGGATATCCACCCTCAGTAGCCGATCACCGCGCCGAAGCCGGCCGCGGTCCTGGACTGGTTCTGACCCGGAACCGTCGTGGTCAGGACCCACCGCGTGACCTTGAACGAGTACTCCACCTTCCGGCCGAGCGCGTTCTCGGAGAGCCTCACCCTGACCCCCGCGTCGTACTGGACGACCCGGTCGACGCGGCTCGACGGGTCGGGGAAGGTGATCCGCTCGCGGACGGTGCCGGCCTCGACGCCGAAGGCGTGGGTGAGATACTGGATCACGCGGGCGCTCCCGCTCGTGTCGAGGTAGTACCCGTTCTTGAGGTAGATCGAGAAGCCGACGTCGCGCTTCCCGCCGACCTCGAACGTCGTCCCGGCGCCGATCCGGTAGCCGAGCCTCGCCTCGCCCACGGTCCCGGAGAAACGGGGGAGGCCCGCGCGCTCGGGCTCGAGGCTCGCCCAGCCCAGCCTCGCGGTCCCCGTGAGCCGGCCGCCGAGGCCGAACTCGATCCCGGGGAGGACCCGCGACTGTTTTCCGTCGCTACCGTTCTCGGAGTTGCTGAACGTGACGCTCTTCTCCGATACCTCGAGGGTGAGACGGGTCCGGCCGAACACGAGGTACCGCCCCAGCGCCCTCGCCCCCCGCTCGGTCCGGTCGAGAAGGCACCCGACGGTCGGGCAGGCCGGATCGCCGAGATTGGCGTAGTTGGGGTCGCGGTAGCCGAACGACGACCCCACGACCCCGATCTCGGCGTCGGTGCGCCAGCCGGCCCGGATCAGCAATCCGGCGCCGAGACGATGCTCGCGGATGTCGGTCCTCGTGTCGCGCTGGTCCGCAGGGCGGTCCTTGACGTCGTTCAGCGCCGCGTCCACGTAGAAGCCGAGCCGCTTGAGCGGGATCGTCAGCCGGGCGGAGCCGAGCTGGTTCAGGTAATCCTGGTCGCGGTTGGACTTGTAGATCGTCCAGTCCAGCTGCTCGGTGAACGTCATGAATCCCCGATGGCCGAAGAGCACGACCCCCTCGACGCGCGGGGAGACCGTCGCGGTGTAATCGCTCACGGGCTGGTGAGGGTTGTACGTGATGTTGCCGTCGCGGCCGAGGTTCGTCAGCACGACCCCGGGCCTCGCCCGCACCGGTCCCCATTGGAGGTACCGGGCGAGGTCCGGAGGCTCGAGCGGCCCTTCCGCGTGGGCGGGCAGGTACCCCAGCGCCAGCGCCGCCGCCAGCCCCGATACCGCACGACGGTGTCTCATGAGCGCCCGAGTTTAGGTGCGGGACGTGGCCGTGACAAGGGCCGGCCCGGCGGGGATACACATCTCGCGAAATAAGTATTAGAATAATAGAGGTAGGTGAGCCGACCCGTGGAAGAGCCGTCGCGTTCCGAGCAAGGTCCCATAGGCGCACACGTCCCGGAGCCAGGGCCCGAGGGGGAGGCCTCCGGGTCCGGCGCCGGGGGGCCGCTCTCCCCGCACGACCTCGGTGGGTCGTCGGCTTCGCTTCCCGTGCTGGGCGTCCTCGAGGACGTCACCGAGCGGGCGGCGCTCGAACGCCGCCTTCGCGACGTGACCCAGTCGGCGCTCGTCGGACAGCTCGCGTCCGGGATCGCCCACCGGATGAGCAACCTGCTGGCGGCGATCCTGGGCCGGCTCGATCTCGCGATCGCCCGGACGGGGCCGGACGGCGACCCGCGCGTCGCCCTCGACCTCGCCAAGGCCCACGAGTGCGTGACCACGGCGATCGCCCTGAACCGCCATCTCCAGACGCTGTCCTGGAACGAATCCTCGAAGCCGGCGCTCGTGTCGCTCAACGATCTGATGGGCGACGTCGTGGCGCGGAGCCTCGCGGCCCCGGACGTGCCGGTCGACGTCGAGGTCAAGCCCGATCCCGCGCTGGTCCGTGTGAAGTGCGATCCGGCCCACGTCGAGGAAGCGGTGTCGCGCCTCGTGCGCCGCGCGCTCCGTGCGATGCCGAACGGCGGCAAGCTGACGCTCGCCACGGCGAACCAGGACGCCGACGAGGCGTTCTGCCGCGCGTTCCCGTGGGTGAGGCCCGGGCGCTACGCGCGCCTCGACGTGCACGACGACGGCGAGACCATCCCGCCGGACCTCCAGCGACGCCTGTTCGAGCCCCCGGCCACCGAGACGCGGAGGCGGGAGCAGGCCGACCTCGGCCTCCACCTGGTCTACGCGATCGTGAAGGGCTGCCACGGGTTCGTCCACGTGGAGAGCCGAGCGGGCGAGGGGACCGCGTTCAGGGTCCTGCTCCCCGAGGGCCGCTAGCCTCGACGCTCGCCCGCGAGAAACGCCGACAGGGCCTCTCGCCACGGGAGCATCGCGACGCCGAAGGACGCCGCCTTCCCCACGTCGAGAACGGTGCGGAGCGGCGGCCGGCTCGGGCGCGGCCACTCGGCGCTCGAGATCGGCGTGACCGGCACGCCGCCGCGCCCCGTCATCTCGAGCACGGCCTTCGCCAGCTCGAGGCGGGAGCAGCCGCCGAGGCCGGCGAGGTGGTAGACGCCGCGGGGCGCGCGCTCGACGAGACGGAGGATCGCGCCGGCGAGCTCGTCGGTCCACGTCGGGGACGAGACCTCGTCGGCGACCACCCTGAGCGCTCCCTTCGCGTCGGCGATCTCCCGGATGCGGTGCACGAAGTTCCGCCCCCCGGCGCCGTAGACCCACGCGGTCCGCACGATCCACGGGGCGTCGTGGTGGCGGGCCGCGGCGACCTCCCCCTCGAGCTTCGTGCGGCCGTAGGCGTTCACCGGATCCGGAGGATCGGTCTCCGCGTACGGCCGGTGCAGGGCGCCGTCGAACACCTCGTTGGTGCCGACGTAGACCAGGCCGGCCCGCGCCGCCGCCGCCCCGGCCGCCACGCTCGCCGTCCCGCCGGCGTTCACGGCGCGGGCGAGGTTGGGGTCGAGCGCGCAGCCGTCCACGTCGGTCATCGCGGCGCAGTGGATCACCACGTCGGGGCGAGCCGCGGCGATCGCGGCGCGCACCGCCTCGGCGTCGCGGATGTCCAGCTCCGGCAGGTCGGTGCCGACGAACGATCCCGCGGGAATCACCCGGGCGAGGGCCGATCCGAGCTGTCCGCGGCTGCCGGTGACGAAGTACCGCATCGTCTCGCTCAGGGAGCGGGGGACGCGTCCGTGGCCTCGACGGGGGAGCGCGCGTCGAGGTAGAGCACCATCGCGGCCGCCGCCGCCGCCGCGACCAGCACCACGACCAGCCACATCCAGGGCTTCATCCCCTTGCCCGGCGCCCCTTCGGGACGCCGGCGCGAGGAGCGCTTGAGCCCCGACCAGCCGCACGCCGCGTCGCGGCACGTGAAGCGGTGGACGCGTCGGAAGGCGCTGACGACGCGGTCCGACCGCGTGCGGTGCACGAGGTCCACGGGCCCTCCGCACTTGGGGCAGACATGTCGCGACATGGCCGAATTCTACTCCTCGATACCCGCCGCCTTCTTCATCTCCGCGAGGCGGCGGCGGGGAAGCTCCTGGGACCGGTCGAGCTCCACCGCGTTCCGGTACGCGTCGTACGCGAGGTCCGGCCTGCCGAGCGCCTCCTCCGCGGCCCCGATCTCCGCGTAGAGGGCCGCGCGCCACCCGCGGTCTCCCGACCCCCGGGACACCAGCGCGAGTGCGTCCTTGAACGCCCGCGCCGCCTCGCCCGCCCGCCCCGCCTGGAGCGAGACCTGGCCGAGGTGCGCCGCGATCCCGGGATCGTCGGGCAGGAGCCCGCGCGCCGCCCCGGCGTCCTCGCACGCGCCGTCCCGGTCCCCCAGCGCGAGCCTCGCCGAAGAGCGGAGCCTGAGGCGCCGCGCCTCCATCGCCGTGTCCTCGAGGCGGCCGATCCGGTCCATTCGATCCCTGAGCCGCGCGGGCTCGCCGGCCCTGAGACAGGCGGCTCCCCACGCCTCGAGAAGGTCGGGGCCGGCGCCCAAGGCCGCGTTCTCCGTGAGGTCGAGGTACTCCTTCCCCATCCCGTCGTCGAAGTACGGCGCGACGAGCGCGGCCAGCACCGTCGGGACCCTCGGCAGCGCCGCGGCGATCTCCGGCGGCGACAGCATCTGGCCGTGGAGGAGCGCCACCACGCGTCCCGCGGATGGCGGGTCCAGGTCGATCGTCCGCACCAGGTAGGGGATCGCGTCGCCCTGTCGCCCCATCCTGAGCAGCAGCTCGCCCAGCCGGAGCTGGACGTCGGGGACCCCGGGCGCCATTCTCGACGCGGTCCCGATCATGTCGAGGTAACGGGCTTCCGCCGCCTCGCCGACCGGCACCTCGGTCTCCCAGCGGATCGCCGCCAGCTGCGCCAGGGCGCGAGCCTGCGCCGGGTTCGCCCGGAGGCTCCTGGCGAGGAGCCGGTCCGCCGCGGCGATGTGCTCCCGGTAGCGCGCGAGCCTTTCCGCGGGCGGCTTCGAGGCGTCGTTCAGCTCCTCGAGGGCGCGCGTGAGGTGCGCCTCCGCCGCCCCGTTCAGCGACTTCGACGTCGGCGCGACGATCCACGCGAGGCCCCCGGGCCGCGCCAAGAAGCGCTCCGGGTCGGCGTGGGCGCGATAGACCTCGACCGAGAGCCACGCGAAGGCCGCCAGGACGACGGCCGAAGCGCCGAGCGCCGCTCCCCGCAGGACTCGTCGCGCCCCCACGTCCGGCTACGCGCTCCCGACGTCGGCCCGCTCGATCTCCTCCTCGTCCACGAGCGTGAGGCCGTGCGGCCGGTAGCGCGGGACCAGGTGGCGCATCACCTCGATCACCCGGGTGGCCCGGCCGGACTCCGCGGCGTCGGCCAGCTCCTCTATGCACGCGTCGAGGTCCTCCGGCGGGGCGGGGCACTCGGCGGCCAAGATCTTCTCGTGGACCCTCTGCTGCCGCTCCTCCTCCTCGGTGAGCAGCTCCTCGTAGAGCTTCTCCCCGGGCCTCAGCCCTGTGAACACGATGGGCACGTCCACGTCCGGCACGAGCCCCGCCATCGTGATCATGTGGCGCGCGAGGTCGAGGATGCGGATCTGCTCCCCCATGTCGAGGACGCACAGCTCGGAGTAGTCGCCGTACGCCGCGCGCAGGACGAGCGACACCGCTTCCGAGATCGTCATGAAATACCGGCGCACGTCGGGGTGCGTCACGGTCACGGGCCCGCCGGCCGCGATCTGGTCGCGGAAGAGCGGGACGACGGAGCCGGCCGAGCCCAGGACGTTCCCGAACCGGACGGCGCAGAACCGGGTGAAGGACCGCCGCGCCATGGCCCTCACGACCATCTCGCCGATCCTCTTGCTCGTCCCCATCACGCTGGTCGGCCGGACCGCCTTGTCGGTGGAGATGTACAGGAACCGCTCGGCGCCGAATTCGTGCGCCGCCAGGGCGACGTTCCGGGTGCCCAGGATGTTGTTCTTGACCGCCTCGCCGGGGGCCGTCTCCATGAGCGGCACGTGCTTGTGCGCCGCGGCATGGAAGACGTCCCGGGGCCGGTACTTCCGGAACAGCGCCCGCACCCGCCCGGGATCCCGGACGTCCGCGACCTCCATCGACACCTCGCGCCCGGGGTACTCGCGGGCGAGGCGCCGGCCCAGGAGGTACATGCCGTTCTCGTTCATCTCCACCATGACCAGGGACTTGACCCCGGCCTTGAGGAGCTGGACGCAGATCTCGCTGCCGATGGAGCCGCCCGCGCCGGTCACGAGGGCCGTCCGCTCCGCCATCGCCTCCGGCGTTCCGCCATCCGCGAACGTCACGGGGTCGCGCATGAGGAGGTCGTCCGGCGACAGGTCCTGGATCATCTGCGCGGCGCCGCGCTGCTGGAGGTACGCGAACGACACCGGAAGGATCTTGAACCGCAGCTTGAGATCGGCGCAGAGCGACAGGATCTCCCGGATCCGCTTCCCCTGGAGCTTCGGGATCGCGATCAGGACCTGGACCGCGTGGGTCGCCGCGGCGATCCGCGGCAGCTCGGCGATCGCCCCCAGCACCTTCCTCCCGCCGACGATCATCCCCCACTTGCCGGGGTCGTCGTCCACGAACCCGACCACCTGGTAGTCGTGCCCTCCCGAGCGCTGGACGTCCCGGAGGAGCATCTCGCCCGCCGACCCCGCGCCGACGATCAGCGTGCGGACGGTCCCCTTCCTGAAGCTCCGCGCCAGGTCCGACGCGTAGAGGCCGGCGAGCCTGGGCGAGAAGCGCAGAGCACCCATCAGGGCGGTCGAGAGCAGGAGCTCGAGGACCACCACCGACCGCGGCGTGCCGTGCACCTCGAGGAGGTAGAGGACCGCGATGAACAAGCAGGAGCCGGAGAGGCCGGCCCCGCCGATCCGGGCGCCGTCGGTCAGGCTCGAGAACCGGAACGACCACCGGTGCAGGCGGAAGCCGAGGTTGGCGAGCATGCGGCAGCCGGCCAGGACCAGTATGAGCCCCGGCAGCTCCTCCGCGTACGGGGTCGTGACCCGCCCGTCGAAGCGGAGCATCATCGCGGTCCAGAAGCTCGCCGCGGCGATCCCGCCGTCGAGGGACAGCAGGATCAGCCAGCGAGCCGTGTTGGACGCCCAGACCCGCTCTGCGGCGCGCCTCACGGCGCTAACGGGAGCCATGGACCTCCGTGACCGCCTCCTCGACCGCCTCGACGACCCGCTCCACCTCCCCCTCGGTGAGGTTGTTGTGGAACGGGAGCGCGATCGTCCTCCGGGCCACCGCCTCCGTGACCGGCAGGTCGGCGGATTCTAGCCCAACCTCCCCCAGGATGTAAGGCTGGAGGTGGATCGGGCTGAAATAGGCCCTCACCGGGACCCCCCGCGCCTCGACCGCGGCCATCACCGGCCCCCGGTCGAGCCCCTCCTCGAGCGTGACCACGTACACGAACCAGCTCATCCTGACGTGGGGGCGGACGATGGGCGGCCGCACCCAGTCGAGGCCGGCGAGCCGCTCGCCGTACATCCGGGCGACGCGCGCGCGCTTGGCGACGTGGCTCTCGAGCCGCCTGAGCTGCGAGACGCCCAAGGCCGCGCTCATCTCGTCCATCCGGTAGTTGAACCCGAGCCGCTCGTGCTCGAGCCAGGCGCCCATCTCGCTCCGCCCCTGGTTCCTGAGGCTCCGCGCGAGGCGCGCGATCCTCTCGTCGGCCGTGACCAGGATCCCTCCCTCGCCCGTCGTGATCTGCTTGTTCGGGTAGAACGCGAACGCCGCGGCGTCGCCGAACCGCCCGAGGCGCGTCCCCCGGTACTCGGCCCCCAGCGCCTCGCACGAGTCGTCGACGACCGCGAGCGCGTGCCGCCGGGCGACGGCGAGCACGGCGTCCCACTCCACCGGGTGGCCGAACACGTCCACCGCCATGATCGCGCGGGTCCGCGGCGTGACCTTCCGCTCGAGGTCGGCGGGGTCCAGGTTGTACGTGTCGGGCTCGACGTCCACGAACACCGGGGTCCCGCGCTCGTAGAGGATCGCGTTGACGCTGGCCGCGAAGGTGAAGGAGGGGACCAGCACCTCGTCCCCGGGGCCGATCCCGAGCCCCTTGACCGCGAGGTGGAGCGCCGCCGTCCCGGACGAGACCGCGACCGCGTGGGGGACCCCGGCGTACTCCGCCACGGCCCTCTCGAACTCCTCGATCTTGGGGCCGATGGACAGCCGCCCCGTGGGCAGCACCTCGAGCACCGCCTTCACGTCGGACTCGTCGAGGTCCGGGGCGGACATGGAGATCGGTTCGGGCATGGGGCTCCCTCCGCGAGCGCGCGAGTCGGGGATCGAGGTCGCGGAGCGGGATTGTACGACAGGGGGACGGAGGTCAGTCCCGAGGCGGGCCCTCGAGCAGGAACTCCGGCCAGGTCACCGACGGGACACCCGCTCTTCCGGCGGCAGCGGCTCCCTTCTCGCCGGTCACGACCAGCGGCCGAAAGCGCGGCTCGCGGCGGCAGAACTCCAGGAGGTCTCTGAGATCGGAAACTTCGAACGGACCGCTCTTCACCTCGATCGCCCAGCGCCCCCAGGTCCCGTCCAGAATCGCGTCCACCTCGAACGGCTCCTCGCGCCAGTAGGAAACGTGCTGCCCCTGGTTCCAGGCGTGAGCGAGGCAGGCGTTCTCCACCCACGCGCCGAACCGTGCGGGGTCCTTCGAGGGGTCGGGCGCGCCGAGGGGATCGCCTGCGGCGAGCAACGCGTTGTTGAGGACCACGATCTTGGGAGGGGCGCTCCGGCGCCGGATGACCCGGGCGGAGTACCTCTCGAGCGCAGCGACGAGGTAAGCGTCCTCCAGCAGCGTGAGGTAGTGGGCGACGGTCTCGAGGGACCCCGGATCGTCGAGTCGTCCACGGAGCTTCTGAACCGACACGATCTGCGCGGGTGAGGCGACGCAGATCCAGAAGACCTGACGCAGGAGCGCCGGCTTCCGCACGACGCCCAGCGCGAGGACGTCGCGTCCGATCGCGGGCTCCACGATCGCATCCCGGACGTAGGCGCGCCAGCGCGCGGGATCGCTCCGCAGGGGGACGGCTCCCGGGTAGGAGCCCCAACGGACGAGATCCCGTGGGGCGTTCTTGCGGCCGAGACCCAGGACACCGACCAGCGCCGACGCGGGCCAGTGGTTCAGGGTGAGCCGCTCGAAGCGGCCCGCGAGGCTCTCCTTCGACCCCGCTCCGAGTCTGACGGCCGACGACCCCGAGACGACCACGTGGAGCGGGATCCGCTCGCGCCGGAGTCGGTCCCAGTTCCCTTTGAGGCGGATGGCCCAGTCGGCGACGTGCTGGACCTCGTCGAGGAACAGGTAGGCCTTCCGGCGACGATGCGCTTGGTCCTCGGCTTCGGCCCAGGTCCGCTCCCAGAACCCCGGGAGCCTCGCCTCGGGCCCGTCGGCGGCGGCATAGACCGTGCCTCCGCTCCGATGGCGCGCCAGGTCGAGCAGGAGGGTCGTCTTCCCGACCTGACGCGGCCCGGTGAGGATCTGGACCCGTCCGGGCGCCGGCTCCCTGAGGCGCTCCTCCAGGAGGGCGCGGCACCCTCGGTAGTCCAGCCCGAGCACCGATTCGACCATACCCGAATAATTATTCGAGTAGGGTCGAATCGTCAAGGAGCCCGCGCGGCGCCGATCCGCCCCTCCGCGCGCACGGACACGACCACGCGCTTCTCGGCCCGGACGAACAGGAAGCTCGGGTCCTCCATACCCCACTCGACGTAGGGCACCTCGAACCGAGCCTCGGCCTTCACGTTCCCGCCGTCCACGGTCACGCTCAAAGGGAGCGTCATCGGGTGATCCGCGCCGTGGAGGCTCATCGCTCCCGCGAGCCTCACGTCGCTGCGGCCCGTTTCCGCCACGCGCCCCGCGACGCGCTGCGGACGGAACGCGATCGCCGGGAACCGCGCGCTCTCGAGGATCGCGTCGTGCATCTTCCGGTCGCGCCTTCCATTCCCCGTCTCCCCGCCCCGGGCGTCCACCTCGATCTCGCCCGAGGCCGCGCCGGTCTCGGAATCGAAGCGGAGCACGCCGTGGGTCAGGCGCATGGTTCCGTGGACGGTGTGGAACGTCGTGTCGAGCGTGAACGAGACCTCGCTCGCCTTGGGGTCGAGCGTGACCACGCGCTCGGCGGCCGGGAGGCGGGGTGCGAGTGCGGAGAGGAGCAGGAATCCGATCGCCGTGGCCCTCGAGATTCGTCGGCTCATTCGGGGCTCCTCTCCCGGCCTCGCCGGCCGCGATGAGAACGAGCCTACCGGAGGCGAGGCGCCCGTACCACCGGAAGGGGAGAAGCGTCAGCGGCCGCAGATCTCGTTGAAACCCTCGAGGACCGCCTCGATCTCCTCGGGCGAAGCCCGGCCGATCCGGGCTCCGATGCGCTCGGCGGCGAGCGTCCGGATCTGGCCGATCTTCACCCACGACCTCTTCGGCAGCCCTTTGGACGCGATCTCGAGGGCCAGGGGAAACCCCGCCCGCTGCGGACGGCTCGTCAGGGCGACCGCGATGACCGTTCCCGAGCGCTCGTTGAACACGTCCTGGCTCAGGACGAGAACGGGTCTCCTACCGGCCTGCTCGCTCCCTCTCGAGGGGCTGAGGTCGGCCCAGCGGATCTCGCCTCTCAGTATTCGGGCCATCGGCGCAGATCCTCGGCGACCCCCTCCTCCGCGAGGTCCCGCTCGAACGCGGGATCGAGCTTCGCGCATTCCCGGGCGAGGCGGCCCTGCTCGAGCCGGGCGAGCTTCTCCCGCACGGCGGTTTCGATGGCCTGGCTCCGATTCGGAAAGACGGCGCGATAGACGAGGTCGTCCACCCGTTTCAGCGTGGTCGAGTCGATGGAGATGGCGACCTTCTTACGACGCATGCGGAAACCTCCGGGTATGAAGATACGTCATACCTCAGGGCACGGCAAGCGCCGCGTCGCCGGGAATAGGTCCGACGAGGGCGGGGCGAATCGGCGGAGACTGCAAATTTGCATTCCAAATGCAAGATTGCACGCCATTCGAGTTGCCGTTCGCGGAGCGCTAGAGAGCCGGAGCGCGTTCCGTCATCTCGACGACTCTCCCGGCTCGAACGATCAGGTGGCTCGGAACCTCCATGGGAGGGCGCGCGTACCACCGGTTGCCGAGCGCGAGATGCGGTCCGCGGGGTGGTGCCGGCGCGACGGGTCGATCGACCCCCGCCCGCGGAACCGAAGCCGGGTCGAGGTGAGCTATCCTGCGTCGGCGTCAGTGCCGCGGGCCGTCGCCGCGAGGGAGGGGATCATGGGGGAGCCGCAACAGGGAGCCGGGTACGTGATCGCGCCCGAGGAGCGGGGCTTCGCCGTCTTGACGCATCTTTCGGGCCTGGCGGGCTACATCATCCCCTGCGGCGGGGTGCTGGTGCCGATCATCATCCTCCTGATGAAGAAGGACTCGAAGGTGATCTCGAGCATCGCCAAGCAGGCGCTCTTCCTCAACATCGGCGTCTTCCTGACGATCGCGGTCACCGCCGTGCTCTGGATCACCATCGTGCTGATTCCGCTCGTGATCCTGCTCTGGATCCTGCTGGCGCTGGCGGCGATCGCGCTGCCGATCGTCGGCGCGGTGAAGGCCTCGGACGGGAACTACTACCGCTACCCGCTGGTGGGTGTGTGGCCGAGGTGAGGGAGGGCTAGCGAGATCGTCATCCCCGCGCCGGCGGTTGACTCACCCCCGATACTCCGGGAAGTACCCTAGCTTCGGCGACCACTCGCGGCCGAGCTTCCGCTCGTTCTGCCGGCGGGAGTCGACCAAGCGCTCGTAGAGGTCGGGGAGCAGCACTCGCTTTCCCACGACGAAGGGCAGGGTGGACCCCGGCGCGAACGAGGCCTTGTACCTGAAGATCCCGTCGTCGGGCTCGTAGCCGCCGCCGAGCACGAAGCGAGCGAACCCGCGCTGCCGCAGCCAGAGCATGATCTCGAACTTCAGCAGGTCGTTCGGCCGCAGCTCGAACGCGTCCTGGTCGGTCCCGCCGAGGAGCGAGTACGCGGTGCTCGCGGAGAGGAGCACCAGCTCCGTCGAGACGACCCGCGAGCCGGCGATGGCGTGGAAATAAGCGAACTGTTCCGGGAGAACGCGATGGAGCGAGGCGAAGAACTCGGGGGAGAAGTAGTAGCCGGGGTCGGCGCCGCGCCGGTCCAGGGTCTGTCGGTAGATGCGAAGGAAGTCCTCGATCCGGGCTCCCGCGGGATCCACCTCGACGCGCACGTCGCTCCGCCTCGCCTTTTTGACGTTCTTCCGCACCTTGTGCTCGAAGTCCATCCACAGGGCCTCGGGATCCGGACGCAGATCCCGCACCACGTTCAGGAGCTTCTGCTCCGTCTCGCCGGGGTAGTCGAGGAGCGCTTCCCGGAAGAGCGAGAACCGGACGAACTCGCTGACGACGCCCTGCCGGACGGCCCAGCGGTCGAGCTCGGGCCAGAACCGCCTCGCGAGCGCTTTCGGGTCGTCGGCGTGCAGGAGATACGGACCGCCGTAACCGTAGGGGGTCACGATATCGAAGGTGGGTCCCTCGCCCGGGCTCCACCATTGCGCGGCGGAGAGGTCACGCAGGATGAACGGGTAGAGGACCGCCCCCTCGGCGCCCTGCCATGCGAGGCACGCCAGGCGCTCGGAGGCGTCCGAAAGGAACAGCCGCCCGTACCCCGGATGAGCCTGGACCTCCCGCTCCGGCCAGTCGCTCCACAGCCGAAGCCACTCCGCGAGATCCCCTGAATCGTCCGGGTCGAGGACGCGGGGACCGCTCCAATCTCGATCCGATCTCATCCCTTCATCCCCGAGCCAGGTCGTCCACGTACGTCGCGAGCGCGGTCGCGAGCGCGCTCGCCCGTTCGGGATCCATGTCCTGATGGACCGGCAAATTGAGAATGCGCCTTGAAAGCCAGAATGAAGCCGGGAACCGGTCCGCGGGAATCTCGCGGATCAGGGTGTGGTAGAGGCTCACCACGCCGAACCCGTGCTCGTTGGCGACGGCGTACAGCCGGTCCCGCGGCACGGTCCTCACCAGCACGGGAAGTGTCTGCGGGATCTCGCCGTCGCCGAGGTCGCCCCAGAGCGGATCCAGCCTCCCTCGCAGCGGCTCGATCATCCGCAAGAGCTCCCGGAAATTGTCGCGTCGCCGCGAGGCGATGGCGGCCAGATCGTAATCCCAGGGCGTTGCCCCATCGGGCGACCCGCCCACCACCGCCGCGAGGTGCGCCGCGCCGGGATTCAGCACGAGCAGTCCGCCGCCACCGACCGGCAGGAGCTTGTGCAGCGAGAAGATGCACGCGTCCCCCAGCCGCCCCGAGATTCCCCCGACGAGGTCGCTCAGCATGGAGTGAGCTTCGTCCTCGAGCACCAGCGCGCCGTGGCGTCGGGCCAGGCCGACCGCGTCCGCGTAGCCGGGTTCGACGCGGCCGAAGTAGTGAATCAGGACCAGCACGTCCGCCGCGCCTTCCCGGAGGACGCGCTCGAGATCGTCGACGTCGATCGAGAGCGTCTCGTCGACCCGGTAGAAGGCGAACGGAAGCCCCAGCTCCGCGATCGGATCGAAGACCCCCGAGCCCTCGCGCGGCGACCACCCGATGTAGGCCGGGAGGAGCACCCTTCCCTCCCGGCGACGAGCGACGGCCTCGAGGTAGGCGCGGAACGCGGAGCGTGCGTTGGCGAAGCGGAACCAGGGTCTGCGAAAGCGCTCCGGCTCGACGGCGATCTTCTCGACGATCATCGGGGACGTGGCTCCTGCGTCGGCGGCCGACGCGAGCGCGGCGGCGCGCTATCCGAGGCGCTCCAGGACCGTTCCCAGCTCGGCGCTCATCCGGCGGGACCTAACCAGCAGCGCGGCCCCCGCGATCGTGGCGACGGCGTCGTCGCCCCCCGTTGCGATGGCGAGAACGCGCCGCCCCGGGTCCAGCTCCCGCAGCAGGGCTCGGAGACCGTCGCGGCCGAGCGCGGTCGCTTCGGTCAGCCGGAACCAACGCGAGCCGAGGCGCCCCACCGTGTACCTCGCGTCGGGGCCGACCGCGTCGAACGCCGAGAAACCGAACTCGCGCTGGCTCGCCTCCGCCTGGGGCCATCCCGACACCGTCCAGCCTTCCGCCGTGCCCTCGTCGCCACGGAGCGGCACGTTCCAGAGGCTCGAGCGCTGGACGTCCCGGAGCCCCAGCCTCTCGTACCAGGACGCCGCCGAGGAGTTCTCCTCGAAGACGTCGAGGCTGAAGGTGCATCGGCCGCCGACGGACCATCCCTCGATCGCAGCCCTCAGGACCGCGGTCCCCACACCCCGACCCCGCGCCTCGCCGGCCACCGCGATGTAGTTGAGGAAGACGTCGGAAGCGCGGCGCCGCAGCTCCACGCACGCCGCGAGTCGCCCGTCGGTCTCCGCGACCGTGAAGACCGTGTCGGATCGGCCGCCGGCGACGCCGATCTGCTGCGCCACGTAGCGCGCGACCCCCGGGCACCCGTAGATCGTGGCGTCGACGAGCGAGGGACTGAACCCGGCGTGGAACAGCTCCACGATGGCCGGGGCGTCCTCCCGTCGTGCGGGACGCATGGCCACGTCGCTGCTCATGGGACCGTCGGCCCGCCGACCGGGCCTGGCGCGGACACGTCAGCCACTCTGCCGCGACGCTCCTCGTCGAGGTTGAGCATGGTCGATCGCGCGTCCACCACGACGCCGGACCGTCCGACCACCTTCCACAGCGTGATGAAGAGGATGCGCAGATCGAGCAGGAACGATCGATGCTCCACGTACCAGACGTCGTAGTCCAAGCGCTCGTTCCAAGACGACCGATTCCGACCGTGAATCTGGCTCCAGCCGGTGATCCCGGGGGGCACCTCGAAGCGCAGCCGCTCGTGGGTCGAATAGTACGGTAGGTATCGCATCAGCAGCGGTCGCGGCCCGACCAGCGACAGGTCGCCTCGAAGCACGTTCCAGAGCTCCGGCAGCTCGTCCAGGCTGAGCCGGCGCAGGAACCTCCCGAGTGGCGTGAGGCGCTCGGAATCCGGGAGGGGACGCCCATCGCGGTCGCTGCGATCGAGCATCGTCCTGAACTTCAGCATCGTGAAAGGGATCTCGCCGATGCCCGGTCGCACCTGCCGGAACAAAACGGGAGCGCCCATGAACCCACGGACGAGCAGCGCGATCGTCGCCAGAAGGGGGGACAACAGCACCAGGCCCGTCGCCGCAGCGGCGATGTCGAAGGACCTCTTCGCGAGGGTCGAGCCGGAGCGCCGAGATCTTAGGAGGAGACGCTCGTACTCGCGGTGGGTCGCCTTCCAGATGTCTTCAGGGCGAAAGTCCCGAAGCGTCCGCTCGCGCCCCGCCCGGCCGTGCTTCTGCCGCAGCCCCTCGTCCTCCAGGTACGTCGTGACCGCCGCAGCGAGAGCCGCGGGATCCCTCGGCGGAACGAGGGTGCCCGTGACGCCGTCCACGACCGCGTCGACGCAACCGGGGACGCGGCTCGCCACCACGGCGATCTGCATGGCGGCGGCCTCGATCGCCACGAGGCCGAACCCCTCGCGGTAGGTGGGGACGACGACCAGATCGAGGGCCGCATAGGCCGCCGGCATGTCGTCGATGTGCCCGGCGAGATGCACCCTCGGATCGGATCTGAGACCTTCCAGAAGGCCGCCGGGCAGCGGATCATGCGGCTCGGACTCGCCGATGAGCACGAGGTGCAGCGACGGCTGCCGATCGCGGAGCGATCTCCACGCCTCGCTGAGCTCGAGAATGCCCT
Organism: Terriglobia bacterium; assembly: GCA_020073205.1. NCBI lineage: Bacteria > Pseudomonadati > Acidobacteriota > Terriglobia > Terriglobia bacterium. The sequence goes on along the minus strand of JAIQFR010000052.1, from coordinate 11,507 downwards.
TGTCCCGCACGAGGCGCCCCACGAAACCGAGGGTCACCGCGGCCGGCGACACCCCCAGCCGCTCCCGTGCCTCCCGGCGTGCCCGCGTATCGAACCGCGCGGGGTCGAAACGCGCCGCCGCGTCCACTCCGGCGATGCTCCCTGAGCAAAGGACCTTGATCTTCGCCGGGGGACAGATGCGATCCGCCACGACGACGTCACGGACCGACGGGCTCACGCAGAGCACCTGGTGCGCAAATCGCGACGAGACCCGCTCGGTCCACAGAAGCAGACGCCGTTTCGAGCCGCTTGCGGTGAGGTAGGGCAGGCCGTGAATGTGGTAGATCCTCGCGGGAACCTTGGCGAGCCAGGCACCGAGCGTCCCGACGAGTCCTCCCTTCGGGGTGTGGGAATGGACGATGTCGGGAGCCAGCCGGTGAAGCAGTTTCGCCATCGCCCACAGCGCCCGGAAATCCCGGAACGGCGTGATGCGCCTCGGCATCGCCACCTTGTGGGCGGGAACCTCCTGATCGCGCCCGAACGCGTTGAGCGCCGGGCCACCGGAGGACACGACCTGGGCGGCGATGCCGCGACGCCCCGAGTAGGCGATCTGTCCGGCCAGGAAGCCGAGAGTCTCCGGCACGCTCGTGACGTGGACGATCGTCGCGCCAGTTGCCTTCGAATCGGGAATCCCCATGGCGCACGAAGGGTAGACCGTGGGCCTGCGGAGGGTCAAACACGGAAACGCTCGCGAACGACCTCTCAGACGCGCCGCGCCGCATCGCGACGCCACCGCTCCGTTCGATCCCGGACCTCGCCGTAGAACGCCGCGCGACGGGCCGCGCCCATGTCCTCGCGGTAGCCTGAAGCGGTCTCGAGGTTTGCGAGCGACATCGCCGCTCGCCGCTCCGGCGACGCGATCACCTCCTCCAGTTTCCGCGCCAGCGCGGGGGCGTCGTTGGGAGGCACGGTGTCAGCCGCCGGCAAGAGCTCCGGGATTCCTCCGACCGCCGTCGCGACGCACGGCAGCCCTCGCGCCATGGCCTCGAGAAGGGCTCTCGGGAGCCCCTCGGTGCGGGACGGGAGGACGAAGAGATCCCCCCGATCGAGCTCCTCTCGCACGGCCGCTCCCGACGCGAGCTGCCCGATGAAGCGGGCCCGCTCCAAGAGACCCAGCTTCGCAGCCTGTTCCTCGAGCGCCCCTCGGTAGCGTCCGTCCCCCACCAGGGTCGCCTCGAGACTCAGACCCTTGCCCGCACACATCGCCAGGGCGTCCAGGAGCACGTCCGCGCCCTTGTACATCTGCGCCAAGGCCCCCACGAAGACGATTCGAAACGGGCGACCTTCGGGCGAGAGGGAGCGGGGCGACGCCACGAACGCTTCCGGAGGGAGCTCGACGTCCGAGTAGTGAGTCGAGAATGCCCCGGGCGACGCCGGATAACGTCTTTGCAGCACCATCGACGTGACGTAGGCCACGGCGCTCGCCCAGGCGCATTGCTGGCGGAGCTGCCGCGTCACCCAGTAGCGGAGGAAGGGCCGCAGCGGGTGACTAACGACACCTGGTGCAAGAACCTCGTAGGGATCCCCGACGACACGCACGCCGTACGGGTAGCGACGTTCTCGGAGTGCGAGCGCGAGCGTCGCCGCCACCTGCGACCCGCCGCGGAACGCGACGGCATCGCCGGGCTCGAAGGCGCGCCGGATCGCGGCGCGGACCCGCTGTGCGCGAAGTAGATACTGCCCGACGCCCACGTAGTTCGGGACCGGGGCAAACGTCACGCCAGGCCCATCGACGCGAGTCGAGTTAGAGCGTCTTTCTGGTATGTCCTTGACGCGAGCCAATACCCGGATACTGTCGAAGACCTTCGGGCGCTGGATCAAGAAAGGGTACGAAAAGGCGCCTTCTGTCCAGACGGTGCCGTCGGGCGTGCGCTGGAACCGATATTCGAGGAGCATGAGTAGTCGCATTACGAGAACCGTCTCCCTCAACAGGGTCCTGACCGCCCATTGTCAGCGAAAGGCCAGCGTGACAAGCAGACTTCGCGACGCGCCTTGGTCCGGCCGCGCAATGCTCCGAAATAGATCATCTGGCCCTTCTCGCTGCTTGCTGGGCAATGAGGGGGGTGTCGACACCTGCTGACTCTCAAAAACCCCGCCGCGCTCGCCGGGAAATCCTGTACGTCTGGAGCACCAACGCCATGCAGTAAGGAAGAAACCCGTACCAGAGCAAGGCCCGGAAGACGACGATGCTCTCGCTGCGGGGGAAGAAGAGCAGGAATGCCAGGAAGCTCGCGAGCATTGCGGATCGGGCGGGTCGGTCACCCCATTCTGCCCAAACGACGATGCGGACGAGGAGGAATCCCATGATCATGAACAGCAGCGGGGTCCCGGGCCACCCGAAATTCGCGTAGGCTTCCGCGATAAAAGAAAAGCCAAGGCCACCACCGACTTGGGCCAAGAGCGGCTCGACGGTCTGCACCAGCCATACGGCATAAATCCCATGGCCCATGGCCGGGTGAACGTCCCAAAAGAGGTTCGGAATCACGGCCAGTGCCGCGTACATGTAACCCGCGCCCATATCGAATGGCCGGCTGGCAGGGACTAGTTCAAGCGTATGAGCCACTGTGCGGAGTGACCCGCCCATCTCCGAGACGACGGCGGCGACTGGGTTGTCGATGGAAGAGAAGCTGTCGACGAGAACAGGAGCAGAAAGGCGTGCCTCGCCAGCAATACCCCGGGTCTCTCGGATGAGAGGAAAAGCGACGAAGAGGACGGCAAAGCTCGCGACAGCGATGACCAATGGGGGTAAGCGACGGATCCACCGGTGAAACAGCCAGGCTGCTGCCACCAGCGGATACGCGCCTCCGCCGCGGGCGCCGAGGAAGAAGGAAACCAGGGCGTAGCCGATGATCACGATTACCGAGATGGCGGCCGTGCGCGGGCGGTGCTTGCTCCCCGCCAGAAGGAAGAGGGCCGACGGGACCAGGAAGGCCGCTAGGACCTGAGGTGCGGCCGCGACACCGAAGACCGAATCCTGCTGGTAGAGGGCAAAATAGCCGCTCGCCATCACCACCGAGACCGCCTTACTCAGTTGAATCAGCGCAGGAGCGAGCGAGACCACGAGGAGGGCGACGCCCACCAGCCGCAGGTCGCCCTGGGATGGCTCAGACGAACCGTCGGGACGTCCGCCCCGACCCTGCGGTTGGATTCGCGACCTCGCGAGACATGCCAGAGCCCCGAGGTGAAGGGAGGAGAGGCCGATTGCCACCAACAGCAATGCACTGAGCGTGGTGTCGGCGGGAAACATCCCGTCCAAAATGCCGTTCCTGTTGAGCCCGAAGACCTCAAGAATTGGCTGGCCGGCGTTGAATAGCGTCCCGGAGATGAAGACGAGGCAATAAGGATCGAAGAGGGAGCCGGTGAGAGCCCGCCACGACCAAAGCGACCAAATCAACAGGCCGAGCAGGAGAACCGATGTCGGATAGATCGCGCGCTCGGGATCCAGCGACGTCGTTCGGTAAATCCCGACGAGTGCGAGGACGAACAGAAGCACGCAGAACTGCACCACAAGACAGCTGTGACCAAGTCGGCGAGCGTCTTTAGCGGTCACGATGGCTCTGTCCACCGCGAGGACGTGGCAGAGTCCCCGAGCGAGGTCCCAGAAACTGGATCGAACCGGCGGTAGATGTCTCGAAGTGCGTCCGGTGAGCGACCCTGCCATACAGTCCGATGCGCCTCCGCGCAAACGCGAATCGAGAAAGGACTGCGCAATATAGCCTCCGGGCCATCACGAGAGCGCCGCGCCTCTTTGGACAAAGCAGCCGCGACGGACGCCCATTCCGCGTCCGATGCGGCCAACGGAAGGAGTCGTACGGACTCGAAGAAGTCCGCCACCTCACGATTCGGCGCGATGTCGCTTGCAAGGACCGGAAGATCCGCGGCGCACGCCTCCAGCAGGACTCCGGGGAGCCCTTCCCAGGTGGACGGGAATATCATGAGATCGGATCCCAGCATAAGGCGTGGCACGTCGCTCCGAAGGCCCAGGAAGAGTACTTTGGATTGGAGACCCAGGCGCGTGACATCGCGGTGGATCACCTCCTCGAGTTGGTTTCCGCCACGACCGACCAGAAGTAGCCAGGTGTTGCCCTCGAGACGGGACAACTCCAGAAAAATGCGGACCAGTCTCGTGTGGTTCTTCGGGCGGTCGAGACGTCCGACGTGGATCACAACGCGCGCGTTGTCGGGAATACGCAGTTCCCTCCGAAGACCGTCCTTGTCAGGCGTGGCTGCGTACGGCGCTGGATCGAGCCCGTTGAAGACGATCTCGCGTCGTCCGTCGGAGCCCCAATCGGGCCCCCAGGCTGCTTCCATCACTGCCTTTCCGTTCGCAAGGACGTGAGTTGCATCCCGTTCGATCAGTCGCCGCATCCATTTCCTTTGAATTCGGCGTCGGAGGGTATCGGGCTGGCCGTCCGTGGTGCTGCGAAAGTGCGCGATGCGGACCGGCACCCCTGCGCGCTTTGCAAGGGCTAGCACGTAACCCGAGAAGTAGTGGACATGGGACTGCACCACGTCGACGCCCTCGCGCGCGATTAGATGGCGGAAGCGCAAGGGGAAGAGTGGCCCGAGACGGCAACGATGCACAGATCCACCGAGCGCGCGAATCTCGTCGTCGAGGTCCCCGGCCAGTCCGCTCAGCACGCAGAACTTGAGTTGGAACTCGCTGCGATTGGTTCGACGCATGATTTCGAGCGTCCGGAGTTCGGCACCGCCGCGATTCATCTGGCCGAACACCTGCAGCACGCGTATGGGGATTGACGCGGGGTTCATGGCTCGCGCAGAGTCTGTTGCAGCTTCCCTTCGCGGCTCCTCGGTAGCGCGTCAACGTACGTCACGCTGAACCGCGCCGGCCCGAGGAATTCCCGAAGGGTGGCCCTGAGACGATCGTCCCGATCTGGACTCATTCGATCCCCGAGCAGGCGGATGTCGATCGAGCAATCGGAGTGACCTACGATCTGGAACTGTCGAACCTCATGGAACTCCTTGAAGAGGTGATTCCAGTACAGACAACTTACCGTCCGCCCGTCGGGTAACCGGATGAGCCCGGCCGAGCGCCCTTCCAGATGTTTCAAGGCCACGATGCCCGACTCGTTCTCGGAGTGGGCGTCGCTTCGACCGATATCACCGATGTCGTAGCGGAGGAACGGTGTGCCGCGACAGACGGTGCTCGTGAAAACAAGCCTGCCGGATTCTCCGGGTGATACCCGTTTGCCGTCGTCGTCCACGATTTCCGGGAGCACCCAGGGTCGGAGCACGCGCAGCGACCTCCCGCGGTCCCACTGATAGGCCATCGCCCCAAGCTCACGGCCGCCATAGAGATTGCGGATGGGCACGTCGAACGCCCGCTCGAAAAGAGCCGACTGCGGCTCGTAGAGCATCTCGCCCCCGTTCCAGGCGGTTCGGACGTGGTGGGACGGCGCTCCATCACCTCTCGCGAGGGTTTCACGGGCGACGAACTCGAGCATGCTCGAGAATCCGAAGACCGCCACGGTCCGATGTCTCCGCAGCAGACCGAGAAAGGCGTCGACCGTTCCCTGGTCCAGAGCGTAGCCGTCCACCATCCAGTCATTTCGAAGCCTCGACGATACCTGATTGCGGAGGGACCGCTGCTTGCCGATATCTCGCTCCGAACCCCACACGCCCACGGTGGCCATTCCCGGCGTCCACCCGAACTTCAGCCGGCAATAGAGGCGCGTTGCCGTGGTGGCCCTAAGCATGCCGCGGTCGTGAAGATAGGGGGTCGGCTCGCCCGTTGACCCTCCCGTGGCGGACACAACGCCCTCTAGGCCCATGCGCCGGATCATCTCGGAGGGATTGAACCTTGTCCTCAAGTCTTCCTTCTGCAGGATCGGAAGCGAAGGCCAGAGTCGCCAGAGGTCCTCGGGCTCGGTGATCTTCGCTGCATCCTTCCACTCGGGAAGCGCGTCGGGCCTGGAAGCGAAATGACGAACCTGGCCGAGAAGACGGCCCGCCATGTCGCGTCGGGCTGCATCGGGTCGCAATTCCAGAAAGCGGTCGGTGTCCGCCCACCACGACGCGAGGTCGCGAAAACGGAAATAGGTCTTCCAGAGTGCGGCGCTCAGCATGCCGCCTTCTCGCTGACTTGCTTCTCGCAGTGCTGGCGCCATCCCTTGGGGGGGAGGAACGCGCGACCGTGGCGGCGTGCCAGATCCTCGGGGGAAATCCGTGTCCCGTCGAGAACGACGCTCACGTCCGAGGGCGAGAAGGTCGCCAGAGGGTACCGGAACTGGGAAAACGCCTCGCGGACGATCGGCACCGCCATCGGATCGAGGCCCATCAAGCCGGCATGAGCCCATTCGAGTGCCGCGACGTTGATCCCGAACGTCAGGAGCCCGAGCGGAACCGGCGTCGGGGCCAGCGGGCCTTCTCCCTCGCCGGCCACGATGGCATCGGTCAGGGTGAGGACCGCGCGCTGCGCGGCGTCGGCCAGGCCGCCATCCGCGCGGCCGTAGTGCAGGATCCGCTGGATGTCGAGGCTCATCCTCCAGACCGTATCGTTCCCGTACCACGAGCCTTCGAAATCCACGTCCTGTCCGAGAGAGGACGCGTAGAGCTTCAGCGTCGAGACGAGCTTCGCCAGCGAGTACCGGGCGACCCGGCTGTCCGTGTGATTCATCGCGTCGAGGACGTCTTCCGCCCAACTCTTGATCAGCGAACGCTCCCGATAGCAATCGCCTCCGACTGTCGAATTGCCTTTTCGATGGTGAGGAAGGGACGCCTTGCTACCGTTGATCCCGACCGCATTCTTGAGGGCCCCGGTGATCGCCGCCTTCTTGTGCGTCTTCAGCTTCGGGAGATTGAAGACGACCTCGGCCTCCAACGCCTCGCGCGCGATCAGGTAACGATGACGCCCGGGCGCGTGCGTCTCCTGCATCCTGCCCGGATCGTACATCGTGACGCGCAGCCGATCGGCGGTCCCCGCAAGGGGCTCGAGCAGGCTGTCGCACCCAAGGTCGAACTGGACGTAGTCCGCTGCGGACCTACCGGTTTCGCGCAGACGACTCCAGGACCGCGCGCCGACCAGCTCCGTGAGCCGAAAGTCGCGAACGACGAGATCAGGTAGGGTCCGTTGATACCGCTCGACGATCTCGTCGATTCCGACCGCGGTCGCCAGAGCATGGAAATCGCACCCCTGGACCGGCGCGTCGCCGATGACGACCCGGCCGGGCCTAACTTGGGCGAGGTAGGGGAGAAAGGACTCGATCACGCTGACATGGGTAACCAGGGACTCGAGTCCCGAGCCGGAGTGATTCTCGTGTAGGACCCAGTTCGGCTTGAGCAAGACGGAGGCGCCGGCGCGGACGATCTCCCGCAGAGGTTTCCACTCCGCGGTGCCGTACCTCGCTCGATCCAGCCCCGCGTGCCGGAGGAGCTGCCGAAGTGCTATCGCCGCGGCCGTTGACGCGCGGCCCGACGGTAGCTCGGGCGCAGCAACGGATTCCGCGGCGTCGTAACCGTGTCCCGGCGCCACGGCGCAGTGCACGACGTTCGGTTCGAGGATGGTATCGACCATGATCTAAGCCGCATCCGATGAGGGCACAGCCCGGGACGAACCGGCACCGCGCGTCAGGCGCCCCATGAATATGAGTGCGTAGGCCAGCGTGGCGAAAAGCGACACGAGGACGAGCGCCCACGCCGCCCCTTCCAGGCCGAGAATCGGAATCATAGCGTAATTTGACGCCAGGACCACGACGAGCGATGCGAGGTGGACATAGGACTGTCCCCGAAACCAGCGAGTGGCCGTCACCGCCCCGCCAAGCACGCTGCCGACGTAGACGATCGCCGCGGCGGCCATGAGGATCGTGAAGACCCGCGGGTAAGCCGCGTATTCCGGACGGTAGAGGATTCTCAAGATCCAGGTTCCACCGAAGATCGCCACGACGATCCCGCCGCCGCCCAGCGCCAGGCACACGACGACCTGGCGGTTCACGAGACGGCGCAGGGAATCGCGGTCGCCGGTCGCGTAACAGCGGGCCATTCGCGGACTCGTCGACTGCGCCATCGCGGCGACGATCGTATTGCCGGCGACCAGGAGATAAGCCATCGCCGCGTAGTAGGCGAGCTGCTTCTCCCCGAGGAGGTGCTCGATGAAATACCGCGGGATGTTCGCGTTGAGGGAAACGAGCATCGTCACGAATCCGAGCGGGAGGGCAGTGAGTGCCAGGCGCCGTAACGTCGACGGGTCCCAACGCACGCCCGGCCCGTGCGCTCCGTTAGGCGCGGAACGGAGGATCCAGATGGCGTTGGGAACGTCATACGCGGCAAGGACCGCCGCCCAGGAGACCGCGAGCGCGATCACGCCAACGAAAACGCTCCGGGAAAGGTAGGTGGCCACGGCGAGGACCGTGACGGACACGGTACCCTTGATCATCATGGAAACGGCGATTCGGTCCATGCGCTCGCGATGCTGCATGAGGCCGTAGAGCACATCGCTCACCGATTCGAACGCCTTCGCGATACCCATCGAGATGAGCACTGCTGCGGTCCCGATCCTGTACCCCGACGCCAGGGCGATCGCGATCACCGCGAGGAGCGCGACCCCCGTGAGCACGAGCCGGAGGCCGACGTAATCTCCGAATAGAAACTCCTCCGCCGCGTCCGTCGCCTGCACCGCGCGCAACTGCAGGTTCGTGAACATGAACACGGGGGCCGTGACCGCCAGTCCAAGGGCGAACTGTCCGACGTCCTCCGGGCTCACCAGCTTGGCGAGCACGACCAGCATCCCCCACTGGCATCCCGCGTAGACGAGATTGCCTGCGAGCGTCCACGAGAAGTTCCGGCGCAAGCTCAGCGGCCGAATCTCGCGGTCGCCGTCGGGGGAGCGATCGAGGCACATCGACGGGAAGTGTAGCAGGAGGAGGGGACCCCTCGAAGCCGACGAGACAGGTCATCGCCATCGCTCGAGGTTTGCCTGCGCACTCGCGGGGCGGGAGAATGCTCTACTTTGAAGGCGAGCAACATGCCGCAACGACGGTTCCGGACCGCTGCCCCCCTGGTGGCCGTCATTCTCTTTTCTGCCTCGGGCGAGTCGGCGCGCAGTAAGGCCGGGCCGGAGACGCCAGTCCTCCCGTCGGGGCAGACATCGGCCGCCTCGTCGCCGACGGCCCCGGGCACCCCGCCGCTCACCGACGTCCAACTCGGTCAAGTCCTTAGCGACCGGGCGAAATGGGGGAACAATCGGCTGGGAATCACGGACGAGATCCCGCCACCCTGGGCGCCGATATCCGCCTCGGGAGGGAAAGTCGGGTGCTGGGGGCGATCGTACGATTTCCTTGGCAGCCTGTTCCCAAGGCAAGTGACCTCCCAAAAGAGCGAGATCCTCGCTGGGCCTATCACGTTGGTGGGCAAGATCGGGGGCAGGGACCTCGTTTTCCAGACGGCAGACCACCAGGCGATAACGCCTGCGCGGAACCAGGTGGATCTCGACTCCGTCACCGTCGCTGCCGGCGTGACGGTCCGTGTGACATCGCACCTCGAGTACGACGGCTGCATCAAGATCACACTCAGCCTGAGTCCCGAGACGAAACCGGTCGTCCTGGAAGGGCTGGAGCTACGCATCCCGTTCAAGGCCGAGCGTGCGCTCTACTACCACTGGTTCGAGGCGTCTCGCGACCCGCGCCTCACCAACGCCGGAGAGCTTCCGGCCGGGGGGCTCAAGAGCCACTTCAAGCCGCTGCTCTGGCTCGGGGACGACGATCGCGGCCTCTGCTGGTTCGCGGAATCGCCGAAGGACTGGCAGGTCGCCGACAAGGAGTCGGTCCTGTCGGTCGAGCCCGGGAACGGTGCCACGGTCGTTCGCGTGCGGATGATGGATCGCCCGTTCGCGCTCGCGAAGCCTTGGCAGACGGTGTTCGGGTTGATGGCCACCCCCGCCCGCCCGATGCCGCCCGGCTGGCGCGACCTCATGGTCCCGCTGAACGTGACCAATCCGTGGCATGCCTGGGCGCCAGGATTCAACAATCTCTCCGGCAGCGACGACCCGGGAACTCTCTACCCCAGGGACCCGGCGGCCATGAAGGCGTGGGTCGAGCGGACCCGGGAGCGGGGCGAGAGGGCTCCCTTCTATCCGACCACCGAGGCCACAAAGGTGGTCCCATACTCCGCGGTCGTGTTCTGGACGGGGAAGTACCGAGACGGGACGCCGTCGCCGGAGATCCAGGTCTTCGGACCCGAGTGGTCGAGCAAGCCGCAGAGGGAGGGGCCGCGACCCGACCCGGTCGAGCAGATCCCGCTCAAGGAGGAATACGGCGTCTGCCCAAGCTCCAGCTTCGCCCAGTTCTACATCTACCAGCTCGACCGGCTGATCGACGAGACCGGCATCGACGGGCTCTACATCGACGGCTCGTGGTGGTTCTGCTCCAACAAGCTGCACGGGTGCGGCTACGAGGACGACCAGGGGAAGTGGCAGCCGCAGTACAACATCTGGGCGTTCCGGGAGCTGTTCAAGCGGATCTACTGCCTGTTCTACCAGAAACACAAGGACCCGCTCCTGTTCGTCCACACGTCCAGCTGGCTCGCGATCCCGAGCCTGTCGTTCGCCCACCTGATGCTCGACGGCGAGCAGTACCACGACCCTGGGCAGAAGGTCGAGGACCACTTCATGGACGTGGTCCCGCTCGACAAGTGGCGGGCGGAGCACACCGGGAAGCAGTGGGGGCCGGCGCCGTTCATCCTGCCGGACATCCCGTCGGAGTTCGCGAAGGGGGAGGCGGCGACGCGCGAGCTGCTGATGCTCACGAACCTGCACGACACGGGGATCTTTCCGGGGAACCTGAATCTCCGCCTGGCGATGCGGAACTACCAGGCGAAGCGGCTGTTCGGCGTGGCCGATAGCGAGTTTCGCGGGTACTGGGGGGACCGGTCGTGGGTCGCCTGCGACACGCCGGGGGGGCTCGTGAGCGTGTATCGCAAGCCGGACGGGAGCCGCGCGTTGCTCGTCGTGGGGAACACGTCGAAGGCGGACGGATCGGTCGCGGTGAGGCCGTTGCTCGAGGGGTTGAAGCTGAAGGGGAAGGTCGACGCCGGGGTCGACCTCGAGACGGGGGAGAGGGTCCCGCTCGAGGGCGGCGCGTTGGCCGTGCCGGTCAAGGGGCGGGACTTCCGCCTCGTCGCACTACCGTTTTATGCGCCGCCGCCGATCACGGCGGGGGATCTCGCCGCGTCCGCCGTAGCGGCGCTGCCGAACCCCGGGTTCGAGGACGATCTCGACGGCTGGCAGGTGGTGCCGGTCCAGGGGAACGAGGGCTCGGTGGAAGCCGACACCGCCACGAAGTCCTCGGGCAAGGCCTCGTGTCACCTCCATACGGGCCCAACTCGACGCCGCGATCATCGGCGGCAAGCTGTACCTCGCCGCCTACGCCCTCCGCCTCGGTGCCACCGGCCTCACGTTCTTCGATGACGACGTGACCGAATTCTTCTCGCCGCATGCGGCTGGCAAGAGCGTGATG